>NZ_JBFUMD010000012.1:0-21612 GCF_054049555.1 Nocardioides sp. P5_C9_2 | reverse complement strand
GCTGCGCAGGGCCCGGAAGAAGGTCTCCGAGGTGAGGTCCTCGGCCAGCGACACCGAGCGGGTGCGGTAGTAGAGGAAGCGGTAGACCGAGGGCTGGTAGTGGTCGTAGAGCAGGCCGAAGGCCTCCGTGTCCCCTCCGCGGGCGAGCTCGACCAGGGCGATCAGGCGGCTGCGCTCGGCCTCGTCGTCCTCCGAGGAGGTGGCTTGGTCGGCGTCGCCGTACGGGCCGTGACCCCCGCTGTCGCGACGACCGCCCGGGGCGCCGCCCACGGACGTGTCCGCCTCGGCGAGCAGCACGTGCCCGGCGGGTGCGGGCACCACGAGGGCGAGGCGCACGGCACGCCGCAGCGCGTCGAGTCCCCGCTCGATGTCGGTGTCACCCCACATGGCGTTCTGACGACCCTCCCAGTCGGTCCCAGCCGGGACCACCACAGAGTAGGGAAAGTCGACGGCGTTGGGAATGGCCTCCGGCCCACGTCCCTGCCGAGGGGCCGTCAGGGGTGACGTCGGCCGCGGAGCGTGGCGCCGGCGGCGACCGCGCCACTGACCGCACCCGCGGTCGCGGCGACGACCAGACCGGCCCGGGCGGCCTTGCGACCGGTGCGGTAGTCGCGGACCCGCCACCCCTGCTGCCGGGCGTGGGCGCGCAGCCGGGCGTCGGGGTTGATCGCACAGGCGTCGCCCACCAGCGAGAGCATGGGCAGGTCGTTGGCCGAGTCGGAGTACGCCGAGCAGCGGCTCAGGTCGAGTCCCTCGCGGACCGCGAGTGCCTTGATCGCCTCGGCCTTCGCCGGCCCGTGCAGCATGTCGCCGACCAGGCGACCGGTGTAGACGCCGTCCTCATGCTCGGCGATCGTGCCCATGGCTCCGGTGAGTCCGAGCCGGCGGGCGATGATCCGCGCGATCTCGATCGGGGCCGCCGTCACCAGCCACACCCGCTGCCCCTGGTCGAGGTGCATCTGGGCGAGCGCGCGGGTGCCCGGCCAGATCCGGTGCGCCATCCCCTCGTCGAAGATCTCCTCGACCAGCGACTCGAGCTCGGTCACGGTGTGGCCGGCGATGAAGCCGAGGGCGGAGCTGCGGGCGTCCGCCACGTGCTCGGGGTCCTCGACGCCCACGAGGCGGAAGTACGCCTGCTTCCACGCGGCGCCGACGATCTCGCGGGTGGTGAAGAACTCGCGCCGGTGCAGGCCGCGGGCGAGGTGGAAGATGCTGGCGCCCTGCATGATCGTGTTGTCCACGTCGAAGAACGCCGCCGCGACGGGGTCGACGGGGGTGTTCAGGGCGGTCTCCACCTCCGCCGAGGCGGCCGCGGCCTCGCCCGCCATGGTCGAGCGCTGCTGCAGGTTGAGGCGGCGGGGGCGGTCGGGCGTCACGTCGCTCAGGGTAGTCCCGACGGGCGCGGTCGACCCTCCGGACGACCCGGGTGTCCCGGGGGATGTGGAAGTATCGATCCATGTCGTTGACGGACCTTGCGGACCTGGTCGCCGAGGCCGCCGAGGACTCTCCGGACCGGCTCGCCGTGGTCGAGTCCGGCGGGCGAGCGGTGACCTGGGGCCAGCTCGAGACGGACGTGGCCCGGTGTGCCACCGGACTGGGTCGCCTCGGAGTCCTGGCCGGGCACCGGGTGATGATCGCGGTGGGCAACCGCCTCGAGTTCGTCACGAGCCACCTCGGGGTGCTCCGGGCCCAGGTCGTCTCCGTCCCGGTCAACCCGCGCTCCACCGCCGACGAGCTGGCGCGGATGATCGCCGACTCCGGCTCACGCCTGGTGATCGCGGACTCCGACGCGCTGCCCGCCGTACGCGCCGCCGTGGCGACCGTCCAGGCGGCGCTCGACGGTGACGCGACCGTCCTGGACCCGGACCTGCTCTCGCGCGCGGTGCACCCGCGGGTCGTCGCCGTGGGCACGGAGCGCGGACCCGGGGAGATCGGCTACGACGACCTCGTCTCCGGTCAGGCCAGGCCCGTCCCGCCGCTCCAGGACCCCGAGAAGCTCGCCGCGCTGCTCTACACCAGCGGTACGTCGGGCCGCCCGCGAGCCGCGATGCTCACCCACCGGGCCCTCATCGCCAACATCGAGCAGGTCGCCGGGGTCCGGCCGAAGATGATCCACGGCGACGACGTCGTGCTCGGCGTGCTCCCGCTCTTCCACGTCTACGGGCTCAACGCCGTGCTGGGGGTCGTGCTCCGCGAGCGCGCCAAGCTGCTGCTCGTCGAGCGGTGGGACCCCGTCGCGGTGCTCGACCTGATCGAGGACGAGGCGTGCAGCGTGCTGCCGGTCGCGCCGCCGGTCTTCGCGCACTGGTTGCGGCTCGCCGACCTCCCCGAGCACCTCGGCTCGGTGCGCCTGGTCCTGTCCGGCTCGGCGCCGCTCGCCCCCGAGGTGGTGGACGCCTTCACCGCGGCCACCGGCATCCCCGTCCACCAGGGCTACGGCCTGACCGAGGCCGCGCCCGTGGTCACCAGCACCCTGTGCAGCGAGTCGCACCGGTCCGGCTCGGTGGGAGCGGCGCTGCCCGGCATCGAGATCCGACTGGTCGACGAGTCCGGGCGGGTGCTCGGTGGGGAGGACCCGGGCGAGATCCAGCTGCGCGGCGCCAACCTGTTCGGCGGCTACTGGCCCGACGGCTCCGGTGGCGTCGACGCCGACGGCTGGTGGGGGACCGGGGACGTGGGCTTCCTCGACCCGACGGGTGACCTGTTCCTCGTCGACCGGGTCAAGGAGCTGGTGATCGTCAGCGGCTTCAACGTCTATCCGACCGAGGTGGAGGAGGTGCTGCGCGAGGTGCCGGGCATCCGGGACGCGGCCGTCATCGGGGTCGAGGACGAGCGGACCGGCGAGGCCGTGGTCGCCTACGTCGTGGCGCCCGGCGCCGACGCTGAGGCCACCGGGACCGCCGCGGCCGAGCACGCCGCCGTACGCCTGGCCCGCTTCAAGCAGCCCACCCGCATCGAGGTCGTCGACGAGCTCCCGCTGACCGTCACCGGCAAGGTGCAGAAGGGTCGCCTGCGCGGCCTCGAGCGCCGGCGCGCCCTGGGGCTGCTGGAGTGACMGAGCCCGGGACGCTGCCACCGCTCGCACCGCGGGTGACCCTCTACGGTCGTCCGGGCTGTCACCTGTGCGACGACGCCCGGGCCGTCATCGAGGCGGTCTGCGCGGAGCTGTCGGAGACGTGGACCGAGGTGGACGTCGACGAGGACCCCGCCCTGCTCGCCCGCTACGCCGAGGAGATCCCGGTGACCCTCGTCGACGGTCGCCAGCACGACTTCTGGCGGGTCGACCCGGACCGGTTGCGCGCCGCGCTGCTTCGCGGCTGACACCTCGACACACCCCGGTCCGGGTGGGGATACTCACATGTGCTAGCCGCGGTCTCCGCCGAGTTTGTTCTCGGGTTCACAAACTCCTACAGTGACCACGCCGCTCGACCTTGACCGGGTCTCCCCAGCACCCGGGATCGAGCCGGCTGGAGAGAAGAGCAGTGACGGCACGGACTTCCACCGACAGCGCCCGGGACATCCCCGAGGCCACCGTCGCACGGCTGCCCGTCTACCTCCGGGCCCTCATCGGTCTCGCGGAGGCGGGCACGGCGACGTGCTCCAGCGAGGAGCTCGCCGCGGCGACGGGCGTCAACTCCGCCAAGCTACGCAAGGACCTCTCCCACCTCGGCAGCTACGGCACCCGCGGGGTCGGCTACGACGTGGAGTACCTGCGCTACCAGATCGCCCGCGAGATCGGTGTGACCCAGGACTGGCCGGTCGTCATCGTCGGCATCGGCAACCTCGGGCACGCCCTCGCCAACTACTCCGGCTTCCGCAGCCGCGGCTTCCGGGTCGTGGCCCTGCTCGACGCCGCGCCCGAGCGCCACGACGAGCTCGTCGCCGGCATCGAGGTGCGGCCCTTCGACGACCTCGAGGAGATCGTCGAGGACCAGGGCGTCGCGATCGGCGTCATCGCCACCCCGGCCCTCGCCGCCCAGGACGTCGCGGACCGGATGGTCGCCGTGGGCATCACCAGCATCCTCAACTTCGCGCCGACCGTGCTGTCGGTGCCCGACGGCGTCGACGTGCGCAAGGTGGACCTGTCGATCGAGCTGCAGATCCTCGCCTACCACGTGCAGCGCAAGGCCGGAGCGACCGTGGCCGACGACCTCGACGGGCTCGACGACCGGATCCACGAGACCGAGGAGATCGCATGAGCGTCCTGGTCGTGGGCGTGTCCCACCGCTCCGCGCCGGTGCCGCTGCTGGAGCGCCTCGCGCTCGACGCGGACGGGGTGACCAAGCTGATCAGCGACGTCGCCTCCAGTGAGCACGTCACCGAGGCGACCGTCATCTCGACGTGCAACCGGCTCGAGATCTATGCCGACGTCGACCGGTTCCACGGCAGCATCGAGGAGGTCTCGCGGTTGCTCGTCGACCGGGCCGGCGAGGCCCCCGAGGCGCTGGTTCCGCACCTGTACGTCCACTACGACGACGGCGCCGTCTCCCACCTCTTCAACGTCGCCGCCGGACTCGACTCCATGGTGGTCGGCGAGGGCCAGATCCTCGGCCAGACCCGCGACGCGCTGCGGGTGGGCCAGGAGCTCGGCACCGTCGGTCCCGCGCTCAACGTGCTCTTCCAGCAGGCGCTGCGGGTCGGCAAGCGCTCGCGCGCCGAGACCGACATCGACCGCGCTGCCCCCTCCCTGGTGACCGCCGCGCTCGAGCGGATCCCCGGACAGGTGTCCGGGCGTCGCGTCGTCGTCGTGGGGGCCGGCTCGATGGCCTCCCTGGCGGCCGCGACGGTGCACCGGATGGGCGCGAGCGACCTGGCCGTCGTCAACCGCACGCCCGAGCGCGCCCGGCGGCTCGCCACCGAGTACGACGCCCGGCCGGTGTCGCTGGTGGACCTCGACGTGGAGATCGGCCGCGCCGACGTCCTCATCTCCTGCACCGGGGCGACCGGCGTCGTCATCGGCCGGGACGCGGTCGCCGCGGCCCGTGCGCACGGCTCGTCCCCGCTGGCCATCGTCGACCTGGCGCTGCCCCACGACGTGGACCCCGCCGTCGCCGAGCTCCCGGACGTGACCGTGCTGGGACTGGCCGCGCTGGCCGAGGAGCTCAAGGGCTCCGACTCGGCCCGCGGCGTCGACGACGTACGCACCATCGTCGCCCAGGAGATCGCCGCCTTCCTCGCCGCGCGCCGCAAGGCCAGCGTGACCCCGACGGTCGTCGCGCTGCGCTCCATGGCCACCTCGGTCGTGGACAGCGAGATGGAGCGGCTGTCGGCCCGGCTGCCCGGCCTCGACGAGGCCACCCGTGCCGAGGTCCTGCACACCGTGCGCCGCGTCGCCGACAAGCTGCTCCACGAGCCCACGGTCCGGGTCAAGGAGCTCGCCAACGAGGACGGCGCGGTGTCCTACGCGGCCGCGCTCGCCGAGCTCTTCGCCCTGGATCCCGAGGCGGTCGACGCGGTCACCCGCGCCGACGGCATCTCCCGGGAGGGGACCCCATGACCGGCACCGTGACGGACGCCGTCGGCGCCCCCTCGACCACCCTGCGCCTCGGCACCCGGGCGTCGGCGCTGGCCACCACCCAGTCGGGACACGTCGCCGATTTGATTCGGCAGCGGCTGGGGCGTGAAGTGGAGCTCGTGACCATCACGACCGAGGGCGACGTCAACACCGCCCCCCTCGCGACCCTCGGGGGCACCGGCGTCTTCGTCAGCGCCCTGCGCGACGCGCTCCTGCGCGGCGAGGTCGACGTCGCGGTGCACTCGCTGAAGGACCTGCCGACGGCGCCCGCCGACGGCATCGCGCTGGCCGCCGTCCCCACCCGCGAGGACCCCCGTGACGTCGTGGTCGCCCGCGACGGACTGACCCTGGGCGAGCTGCCGCACGGCAGCCGCGTCGGGACCGGCTCCCCGCGCCGCGCCGCGCAGCTGGAGGCCCTGGGCCTGGGCCTGGACGTCACCGGCGTCCGCGGCAACGTGGACACCCGCATCGGCAAGGTCGCCAGCGGCGAGTACGACGCCGTGCTGCTGGCCCGCGCCGGTCTCGCCCGCCTGGGCCGACTGGCCGACGCCACCGAGGTGCTCGACCCGCTGCAGATGCTTCCCGCCCCCGGGCAGGGAGCGCTCGCGATCGAGTGCCGCGCCGACGACACAGACCTCGTGACCGGCCTGGCCGCGCTCGAGGACCCCGCCAGCCSGGCGGCCGTCACCGCCGAGCGAGCCGTGCTGGCCACGCTCGAGGCCGGCTGCTCCGCACCCCTCGGCGCCCTCGCCGAGGTCGTGGAGGGAGAGGACGGCGACGAGCTGTGGGTGCGCGCGGTCGCGCTCTCCCACGACGGCGGACTCTCGGTCCGGATGAGCGCCACCGGACACGTCGCCGACGCCGCCGGCGTCGGCCATCGCCTCGCGAGCGACATGCTCGCGGACGGCGCAGCAGACCTGATGGAAGCACCAGTGAGGAAGCAGCAGGCATGACTCGTAGCCAGAGCCAGTCCCCGTCCAGCACGTCGGGCGCCGCGCCCCGTGGATGGGTGTCCTTCGTCGGCAGTGGTCCCGGTGACCCCGGCCTGTTGACCGTGCGCGCGGTGGAGCTCATCCGCGACGCCGACGTGGTGGTGACGGAGTCACCCGAGCACGTGGGGATGGTCCGCACGCTCCTCGGGCTCCCGGAGCCGGTCGAGGGCGAGGAGGCGGCCGGTCCGCTCCTCGTCGACGGTGGCTTCGGCGAGGACGGCCAGCCGCTGACCCACGCCGCACGCGCCAAGGTCGTTATCAAGCACGGCAAGAAGCAGCGCGTCGTACGCCTGATGACCGGTGACCCGTTCCTCTACGCGTCCGGTCCCGAGGAGGCGCAGGCCTGCGTCAAGGCCGGTGTCGGCTTCGAGATCGTGCCCGGCGTCTCGTCGGTCTCCGCGGTGCCCGCCTACGCCGGCATCCCGCTGACCACCAAGAACCACAAGGAGATGGCCGTCGTCACCTGTGGCGACAAGGTCGACTGGAGCCAGTACGCCGACGACCGCACCCTGGTGCTGCTCTCCGGCGTCGGCTCCATCGGCGAGACCTCGGCGGCGCTCATCGAGGCCGGCCGCTCGGCGACCACCCCCGTGGCGGTGACCCGCGTCGGCACCACCACCGAGCAGGCCACCCTGATCTCCACCCTGGCGGACGTGGCGGCCGACGTCCGGGGCGCCCGCGTCGCCCCGCCGGCGATCATCGTCATCGGCGACGTCGTCGACCTGCGCGACACCCTGTCCTGGTTCGAGACCAAGCCGCTCTTCGGCTGGCGCGTGCTCGTCCCGCGCACCAAGGAGCAGGCCGGCTCGCTCTCGCGTCGCGTGCGTGAGTACGGCGCGGTGCCCGAGGAGGTGCCCACCATCTCGGTGGAGCCGCCCCGCAACCCGCTCCAGATGGACAAGGCCGTCCGCGGTCTGGTCGAGGGCCGCTACGAGTGGATCGCCTTCACCTCGGTCAACGCCGTCAAGGCGGTCCGCGAGAAGTTCGAGGAGTACGGCCTCGACGCCCGCGCCTTCTCCGGCCTCAAGATCGCCGCGGTCGGCGACAAGACCGCCCAGGCCATCGCCGCCTGGGGCCTGCGCGCCGACCTGGTGCCGTCGGGCGAGCAGTCCGCTGCCGGTCTCCTCGCGGACTGGCCGCCGTACGACGAGGTGCTGGACCCGATCAACCGGGTCTTCCTGCCCCGCGCCGACATCGCGACGGAGAACCTCGTCGCCGGCCTCGTCGACCTCGGCTGGGAGTGCGACGACGTGACGGCCTACCGGACCGTGCGGGCCACCCCGCCGCCGGCGCCGACGCGCGACGCGATCAAGACCGGCAAGTTCGACGCCGTCGTGTTCACCTCGTCCTCCACGGTGCGCAACCTCGTCGGCATCGCCGGCAAGCCGCACCCCTCGACGATCATCGCGGTCATCGGGCCGGCCACGGCCAAGACCGCCGAGGAGCACGGCCTGCGGGTCGACGTGCTGTCGCCCCAGCCCGACGTGGAGGTGCTGGTCGACGCGCTGGCCGACTTCGGGTCGGCCCGCCGTCTCGCGATGCTGGAGGCCGGTGACCTCGTCACCCGGCCGAGCGAGCGCAAGCCCGCCGCGCGTCGCAAGGCCCAGGCCAAGTGACCGCCGGCGCAGGGGAGCACCACCTCCCGGGGGACGCGGTCGTCGGGCCGGTCATCCGGCCGCGGCGCCTGCGCCGCACCCCTGCGCTGCGCCGGATGGTCGCCGAGACCTCCGTCGAGCCGCGGCAGCTCGTGCTGCCGATGTTCGTGCGGGAGGGCATCGACGAGCCCCAGCCCATCGGCTCGATGCCGGGCGTCGTCCAGCACACCCGCGACTCCCTGCGCCGGGCCGCCGTGGAGGCGGCCGAGCTCGGGCTCGGCGGGGTGATGCTCTTCGGTGTCCCCGCAGAGAAGGACGCCACCGGGTCGGGCGCGACCGACCCCGCCGGCATCCTGAACCTCGCGATCAACGACGTCGTGGCCGAGGTCGGCGAGGGGCTCACCGTGATGAGCGACCTGTGCCTCGACGAGTTCACCGACCACGGGCACTGCGGCCTGCTGACCACCGACGGCGAGGTCGRCAACGACAAGACCCTCGCCGCGTACGCCGACATGGCGCGCGCCCAGGCCGAGGCCGGCGTCGACATGGTCGGTCCCAGCGGCATGATGGACGGCCAGGTCAAGGTGGTCCGCGAGGCGCTCGACGCCGCCGAGCACCAGGGCGTCTCGATCCTGGCCTACTCCGCCAAGTACGCCTCGGCGTTCTACGGCCCCTTCCGTGAGGCCGTGGGCTCCTCGCTCGAGGGCGACCGGCRCACCTACCAGCAGGACTCGCCCAACGCCCTCGAGGGCGTCCGGGAGGCCCTGCTCGACGTGGCCGAGGGGGCCGACATCGTCATGGTCAAGCCGGCCCTGGCCTACCTCGACGTCATCCGCCGCGTCCGCGACGCCGTCGACGTACCGGTCGCGGCGTACAACATCTCCGGCGAGTACTCCATGGTGGAGGCCGCCGCCGCCCACGGCTGGATCGACCGGGAGCCGGCCATCCTCGAGACCCTCACGTCGATCCGGCGCGCCGGCGCGGACGTCATCCTGACCTACTGGGCCGCCGAGGCCGCCCGGCTCCTGCGCAGAGATCGGTAAACGTGTGTGTGGGTTCGGTGTCACCGGGTGGCACTGAAGCCACACACAAAGGTGGACCGGTGAGCGCCACCGGCATCGGCGAGGCCGGCCGGGACCACGGAGGCACAGGCGCACCACCTGCTGGCCCTCCTCGACGGGTGAGGAGTCAGGGCGCGAGCAGGGCGTTGGCGCAGGCCGCGAGCTCGTTGGTGGCGGTGAGCGGGTTGTCGACCACGCCCTGGCTGGTGCACTGGGCCACCGCCTGCACGTAGGTCAGCGTCTGGTCGAGCGGGGGGACGCTGGTCGACGGGAGGGGCGGCACCGTCGTGGGCACCGGTACCGGCACCGGCAGCGAGGTGGACGGCGTCTTGATCGGGTCCTKGGTGGGCTGCTGGGTGGGCTGCTGGGTCGGGGCCTGGGTGGTGGGCGTCTGGGTGGGCTGCTTGGTCGGCTGCTTCGTGGGCTGCTGGGTGGGCTGCTGGGTGGGGGTGCCCGACTTCACCACCGGCTTGCCGCCCTTGCCCCCCTTGCCGCCCTTGCCGTTGCCCCGCGTGGAGGCCGACGGTCCGGTCGGGTCCGGGGCGAAGACGCCCGCCGAGGTGGTGCGGGTCGGCACGGAGAGGAAGTCGCCGTCCATGTAGGCCTGCATGATCGACAGCACCAGGTCGACGTAGGCGTTGGAGTGGTTGTAGCGGTAGACGCTGGCCCGCTGACCCTTCTCCGCGGACAGGTCGTCGTCGCCCGAGCACAGGTAGACCGCGGTCGCGAGGGACGCGTCGTCGATGTCCTGGGGGTTGCGGCGCCCGTCGCTGTCGCCGTCGACGCCGACGACCGACCAGGTCGAGGGGATGAACTGCATGGGACCGACGGCGCGGTCGTACTTCGTGTCCGAGTCGTACTGCCCGGCGTCGGTGTCGGTGATCCGTTGGGTGCCGTTCCTGCCGTTGAGCGCGATGCCGTAGATGCCGGGCTGCGCAACGCCGTCGTCACCGAGGACGTTGCCGCCGAAGCGGCCGTGGTCGGACTCGACGCGACCGATGGCCGCGATCAGCTGCCAGGGCAGCTCGCAGGACGTGTCGGCGGAGTTGATGACGGCCTCGGCCCGCTGGTAGGCGGCCAGCGCAGCGGAGGGGATGCCGCTGGTGGAGGCGGCGTCGACGACCTGGGCGGACCGCCCGCGGGGGACACCGGGGGCGACGACACCCGGGACCGAGACGCTGGCGGGGGCCTCGATGGCCTCGGTGGGGATCGTGGTGCCGTCCGGCAGTGCTCCCGAGCCCTCGTCCCCGGCGACCGCGCTGCCGAGGCCGGCTCCGGCCATGCTCACCGTCCAGGCAGCGGACAGCACGGCGAGCGGCACCAGTGCCGTCGCCTTGTGCATGCGGCCGAATGCTGACATCTGCTGCTCTCCCCGTGATCGGACCGGAACGTCGCGGCCAGTATGGGCCGAGTGTGGTCCCAACGAATGTTGTCACAGTGAGTTACGTCGCAACACCCCCGATGTTCGGGGGGCCCGCGCCGCGCTGGCCCCCGCGGGGGCGACGGCGAATGAGCGCCGGCTTGGGTGCTGGGCGACAATGACCGGGTGACCCAGCCCCTGCATGCTGACTCCCGGGCCACAGCCCCGACCGCCCACAGCAGCGCGCTCTTCGAGCGGGCCCGTGCCGTGACCCCCGGTGGCGTCAACTCCCCGGTGCGCGCGTTCACCGCGGTGGGCGGCACGCCGCGCTTCATCCGCTCGGCGTCCGGCGCGTGGCTGACCGACGTCGACGGCAACGAGTACGTCGACCTCATCTGCTCGTGGGGCCCGATGCTGCTCGGCCACGCGCACCCGGAGGTGCAGGCAGCGGTCGCCGCGGCGGTCGCGCGCGGGACGTCGTACGGCACCCCCACCGAGCCCGAGGTCGAGCTGGCCGAGGAGATCGTGTCCCGCACGCCCGTCGAGGCGGTGCGGTTCGTCTCCAGCGGCACCGAGGCCACCATGTCGGCGATCCGGCTGGCGCGCGGCTTCACCGGGCGCGACCTCGTCGTGAAGTTCGCCGGCTGCTACCACGGCCACGTCGACGCGCTGCTCGCCTCCGCCGGCTCCGGCCTGGCCACCCTCGCGGTCCCGGGCACTCCCGGTGTGCCGGCCTCGGCGGCCGGCGAGACCATCGTGCTGCCCTACAACGACCGGGCCGCCGTCGAGCGGGCCTTCGCCGAGCACGGCGACCGGATCGCCTGCCTCATCACCGAGGCCACGCCCGGCAACATGGGCGTCGTGCCGCCCGGGGAGGGCTTCAACGGCTTCCTGGCGCAGACCTGCCGCCGGCACGGGGCCCTGTTCGTCAGCGACGAGGTGATGACCGGCTTCCGGGCCACCCGCCAGGGCGGCTGGGGCCTCGACGGCGCAGTCGAGGGCTGGACCCCCGACCTGATGACCTTCGGCAAGGTGATGGGCGGTGGTTTCCCCGCCGCGGCCTTCGGCGGCCGGGCCGACGTGATGGGCCGCCTCGCGCCCGACGGACCCGTCTACCAGGCCGGCACCCTCTCCGGTAACCCCATCGCGACGACCGCCGGCCTCGCCACCCTGCGGCTCGCCACCGACGAGGTCTACGCGCAACTCGACGAGACCGCCGCGACCATCGGGTCGGCCGCCGTCGACGCGCTGCGCGACGCCGGGGTGCCCCACCGCCTGCAGTCGGCCGGCACCATGTTCTCGATCTTCTTCGCGGACGGCGAGGTGCGGGACTTCGCCGGCGCCGGCCGCCAGGACACCGCGGCGTACGCGGCGTTCTTCCATGCCATGCTCGACGGCGGCGTCTACCTGCCGCCCTCGGCGTACGAGGCGTGGTTCGTGTCCGCCGCCCACGACGACCGCGCCGTGCAGGCCGTCCTGGACGCCCTGCCCGCCGCCGCCCGCGCGGCGGCCGCGGCCGCCACCCCCACCGACAGCGAAGGAAACCGCTCCTGATGGAGACGATCGTCCACCTGCTCCGCCACGGCGAGGTGCACAACCCGCAGGGCGTCCTCTACGGCCGTCGCGACGGGTTCCACCTCTCCGACCTCGGCAACCGGATGGCGCAACGCATCGCCGAGACCATCGGCGAGCGCGACATCGTGCACATGGTCTCCTCGCCGCTGGAGCGGGCCCGTGAGACCAGTGCGCCGCTCGCGGCCGTGCGTGGCCTCGAGCCGGTCCTCGACCCGCGCGTCATCGAGTCGGCCAACAAGTTCGAGGGGATCAGCTTCCGCGACGGAGGCATGACCTTCGTCAAGCACCCGTCGCTGCTGCGCCACATGTACAACCCGCTCACGCCGTCGTGGGGCGAGCCCTACGACGAGATCGCGGCGCGCATGATGGCCGCCGTCCACGACGCCCGGGACGAGGCGCGCGGCCACGAGGCCGTCGTGGTGTCCCACCAGCTGCCGATCTGGACGACCCGCCTGCACGCGGAGCGGAAGTCCTACCTCCACCACCCCAAGAAGCGGCAGTGCACGCTGTGCTCGCTCACGTCGCTGCACTTCGACGACGACCGGCTGGTGCGGGTGACCTACTCCGAGCCCGCCGGCGACCTGATCCCGGTCGGCGACCGCTCGGCCCCGTTCTCTGCCGGCGGCGCGCCTGCGGAGGACCGGCCCTGATCGTGCCTCCTCCCACCTCGCGCCCCCGGGGCGCTCTCGTCTCCCTGCTCGCCTGCCTGCTGCTCGGCACGGCCGCCCTCAGCGGCTGCTCGTCGCTGGAGGGTGCGGGGGACAAGGGCTACGTCACCAGCGACGGCCAGCTCGAGCTCGTGGCCGCCGCCGACCGGGGCGAGCCGATCGACCTCGAGGGCGAGGACCTCGACGGCAGGCCCGTCACCCTCGCCGACCTGCGCGGCCGGCCGGTCGTGGTCAACGTCTGGTGGTCGGCCTGCCCGCCGTGCCGGGTCGAGCAGCCCGACCTCAACGACGCCGCCGAGGAGCTCGACGACACGGCGGCCTTCGTCGGGGTCAACATCCGCGACTCCTCCGTCGACCAGGCGCGGGCCTACGTCCGGTCCTTCGAGGTGCCCTACCCCTCCGTCTTCTCCGCGGACGGCAAGGCGCTGGTGCCCTTCTACGGCACCCTGACGGCCTACACCGTGCCCGCCACCGTCGTCCTCGACGCCGAGGGCCGGATCGCGGCCTCGATCCTGGGTCGGCTGCCGTCGAAGCAGACCCTGCTCGACGTCGTCGCCGACACGGCGGCCGAGGGGACGTCGTGACCGACTGGTTCACCGACCAGGCCGCGTCCGGCTCGCTCGCCCTCGCGGTCCCCGTGGCCCTGCTCGCCGGGCTGGTCTCCTTCTTCTCCCCCTGCGTGATCCCGCTCCTGCCGGGCTACCTCTCCTACGCCACCGGGCTCTCGGGGGCCGACCTGGAGCACGCCCGTCGCGGCCGGATGCTCGCCGGGGCGCTGCTCTTCGTGCTCGGGTTCACGGTGGTGTTCGTGGCCATCGGTACGGCGGCCGGCTCGCTCGGCGGCTGGCTGGTGGACTACAAGCGCGAGATCACCGTCGTGCTGGGCCTCGTCACCATCGTGCTGGGCCTGATGTTCGCCGGGTGGCTGCCGGGCCTCCAGCGGGACTGGCGCATCCACCAGGTGCCGGCCGTCGGCCTCGCCGCCGCGCCCCTGCTGGGCTTCCTCTTCGGTCTCGGCTGGAGCCCCTGCATGGGGCCGACACTGGCGGTCATCACCCAGCTCTCGCTCAACGAGGGCACCGCGGCCCGCGGAGCGCTGCTGTCCGCGATCTACGCCCTCGGGCTCGGGCTGCCGTTCATCATCGCGGCCCTCGCCTACCGCCGGGCGCTCACCGTCTTCGGTGTGGTCCGCCGCCACCAGGTCTGGGTGATGCGCGCCGGAGGCCTGATGCTGGTGATGGTCGGCGTGCTGCTGGTGACCGGCCTGTGGGACCAGATGATCCAGTGGCTGCAGCTGCGCATGGTCACCTCCTTCGAGACGGCGGTCTGAGGTGAGCACCCACTCGTCCGGCGACGACCGGCAGGCCCAGCCCATGCCCACCGACATGAACGCGCGCGAGCTCGTCCGCTGGTCCTGGCGCCAGCTCACCTCGATGCGCACCGCGCTGGTGCTCCTGCTCCTGCTCGCCCTGGCCGCCATCCCCGGCTCCGTGATCCCGCAGGACGACGTGGACGCCCTCGCCGTCGGACGCTGGAAGGACGCGCACCCCGACCTGGCGCCGATCTACGCCAGGCTCGGGCTGTTCTCGGTCTACGACTCGCCGTGGTTCTCCGCGATCTACATCCTGCTGATGATCTCGCTGGTCGGCTGCATCCTGCCCCGCTCGGCGGTCTACTGGCGCGCGCTGCGGGCCCGCCCGCCCCGCGCCCCCCGCAACCTGTCCCGCCTGCCGGAGCACGCGTCGTACACCACGGGCGAGGGCGTCGACGACGTCCTCGCCGCCGCTGCCACCGAGCTCAGGAGGCGCCGCTACCGCGTCGAGGTGCGCGAGGGGGCGGTGTCGGCCGAGAAGGGCTACCTGCGCGAGGCCGGCAACCTGCTCTTCCACCTCTCGGTGCTGGTGGTGCTCGTCGGGTTCGCGGTCGGCGGGCTGTTCGGCTTCAAGGCCGGCGTCATCGTCACCGTCGGCAACGGCTGGTCCAACAACCCCACGCAGTACGACGAGTTCGTCCCCGGCAGCCTCTTCGGCGCCGACGACCTGGACGGCTTCTCCGTCAACGTCGACGACTTCGACATCACGTGGCTCACCGACGGGCCGGCCAAGGGGCAGGCCCGCAAGTTCGTCTCCCACCTCGACTACACGACCGCCGACGGAGACACCGGCACCTACGACCTGCGGGTCAACCACCCGCTGTCGATCGGCGACACCGAGGTGTTCCTCATCGGCCACGGCTACGCGCCGGTCGTCACCATCAAGGACGGCAACGGCGACGTCGCCTACAGCGGGCCGACGATCTTCCTGCCGACCGGGCCGACCTTCGAGAGCTTCGGGGTCATCAAGGCCCCGGACGCGAAGCCCGGGCAGCTCGCGCTCGAGGGCACGTTCTACCCGACCTTCGCCCTCGGCGACGGAGCCCCCCGCTCGGTGTTCGGCGACGCGGTCAACCCGCTGATGTCGCTGTTCGTCTACACCGGCGACCTCGGTCTCGACGACGGCGGCAGCCAGTCGGTCTACGTCCTGGACAAGTCCCGGGCCACCCAGCTGATGAAGGACGACGGGCAGCCGCTGCGCCTCGACATGCGTCCCGGTGACACCGTCGAGCTGCCCGACGGGCTCGGCACGGTCACCTTCGACGGCCTGCAGCGCTGGAACAAGCTGCAGGTCAGCGAGACCCCCGGCAAGCTCGTCGCCCTCGCCGGCGTCGTGCTGGCCCTCGTGGGCCTCCTCGGCTCGCTCTTCATCCGGCCCCGCCGCCTCTGGGTGCGGGCCCGCGAGGACGGCGGCACCACCGTCGTGGACGTCGCCGGCCTCGACCGCTCGAACGGGGGCGACCCCGAGCGGGGCGCCGCCGAGCTCGCGGCGATCATGGACACCCTGCGCACCGGGACCGGTGCCGCACGCACGACCAAGGAGAACTCGTGACCGACGCATCGTGGGAGACCCTCAGCAACCAGGCGGTCGCGGCCGCCGGGGTCGTCTACTTCCTGGCCCTGCTCGCGCACCTGGTCCAGTGGGCCTCCCTGCGCAAGCTGCCGGCCGACGAGGAGGTCACCGGCGGACGGACCGCGATGGCCGGGCGTCTCGCGGTGCTGCTCACCGGGGTGGCCGTGCTGGTGCACGCCCTGGCGCTCGTCGCCCGGGGCATGGCCGCCGACCCCAACCGGGTGCCGTGGGGCAACATGTACGAGTTCACGCTGGCCGGCACCTTCGTGGTCGCCCTGCTCTACCTCGTCCTGCTCCGCCGCTTCGGCCTGGAGTGGATGGGCCCGGTCGTCGTGACCTTCGTGCTGACGCTGCTGATGGTCGCCGTCATCTGGCTCTACACCCCGGTCGCGCCGCTCACCGAGGCGCTGTACAGCCCGTGGCTGGTCATCCACGTCGTCTCCGCCGTGATCGCCACCGGCGCCTTCACCCTCGGCGGGATCTGCTCGGTGCTCTACCTGATGAAGGAGCGCTCGACCCGCGAGCGCGGCTACCTCGCGCGTGTCCCCGACCTGAGGTCACTGGACCGCATCTCCTACCGGATGCACTCCTTCGGCTTTCCGGTGTGGACGTTCGCGGTGCTGATCACCGGGCCGATCTGGGCGCACCAGGCGTGGTCGTCGTACTGGAACTGGGACCCCAAGGAGGTCTGGGCGTTCATCACCTGGGTCGTCTACGCGGCGTACCTGCACGCCCGCGCCACGGTCGGCTGGAAGGGACGCAACGCGGCGTACGTCGCGCTGGTCGGCCTGGCGACGCTGTGGTTCAACTTCATCGGGATCAACTTCTTCAGCACGAGCTCGCAGCACTCCTACGCCGCACCCGCGCCGGTCGAGCCGGGACCGGCCCGCGTCGTCGACGGGACCGTTCAGGTTCCGGTGCCGCCGGGGCCCCCGGTGCCGCCGTCCTCCTGACGGCGCTTGCGATCGAGGTCGCGCAGGAAGTCCGGATCGTCATCGGGTCCGTGGGGACGCGGTGGGGGCGCCGACGGGCGCCGCGGTGGGGGGCGCAGGCCCCGCTGCTGGGCCACCCGCACCAATGCGTAGACGACCAGTGCCAGCAGCACGAGGAACACCAGGGACTTCACCCCCCCAATGTAGGCGGCCACGCAACCGCCCTCCGGCCGCCGGCTGCCGGGCAGCACCTACGCTGGGTCCCGTGAAGGAGTTCCTCGTCTACACCACGCTGCGCATCTTGTTGTTCATCGGCATGGTCGGCCTCGTCGTCGGCGTCTGGACGCTGCTCGACGGGGACGGTGAGGTCAACCTGCTGTGGCCGGTCGTGATCGCGTTCGCCCTGTCCGGCATCGCGTCGTACTTCCTGCTCAACCGCCAGCGCGACGCGTTCGCCCGCAAGGTCGAGGAGCGGGCCGCCCGCGCCACCGCGGCCTTCGACGAGCGTCGTGCCCGCGAGGACAGCGACTAGTCAGAAGCTGGTCAGCGAGTACGGCGCGGGGCCGCCGTCCAGCAGTCGTCCCAGCCGTGCGACCTGAGCGGGATCGCCGGGCAGGCGGCCGGCCGTGGCCAGCGAGTCGACCCGGACCCCGCCCAGGTAGAGCGACGCCAACGTCTCGGCGCTCACCGTGAGGTCGGCGTCGCCGTCGGTGGGCACGACCGTCGCCCGGCCGTCCGCGGCGTCGATGCGCCAGTGGCCCTCCGCGTGGCCGAGCGGGTCGGTGACGCCCAGGACGAGCGAGTCGTCGGCGTACCAGGGGCGGGCCTCGAGGGCGGTCGGGACGTCGAGCACGCGGACCCAGAGGTGGTCGTAGACGCTCCTGACCCCGACGACGTCGCTGTTGACGAGCGCCCAGTGGAGCGGGTCGTCGGGGTGGCTGGTGCGCACGGCGACCCGGGAGGACAGGTCGATGTCGGCCAGGAACCGCCACAGGCCGAGGTGGGCGGTGGTGTCGAGCGTCAGCAGCTCGGCGGTGACGGTCGCGGGCTTGTCACCCTCGCCCTCCGCGTGCTTGAACAGCACGTAGCCGTCGGGCCGCTCGTCGGCGTCGAGGTGCACCGCCGCGCGCAGCTTGTCGTCCGCGCTGCCCGTGGCGGGGTCGTAGCGACCGGTCTGCCAGGCGCGGTAGAAGTGCGGGCGCTCGACCGAGCCGCGCGAGGAGGCGTGGAAGCGGGCGAACACGTCGCTGGCGATGTCCCACAGGTCGGCCGGCTCGACGAGCTCCACGCGGCCCGGGTCCACGAAGTCGCGCAACGCGAACGTCGCCGTGGTGTCGACCTCGATGCGGCGGCGGAAGGAGGCGGGACCGAAGCCGAAGCGGCCGTAGATGGATGCCTCGGAGACGGTCAGGGCGGCCACCGGGGCAGACGTCTGGGCGAGGTCCTCGACCATCATCGTGCGCAGCAGTCCCCGGCGGCGGTGGGCGGGGCTCACCGTGACGTCGCTGATCATGTGGACCGGCACCATCGCGGCTCCGGCGTTGAGGGTCATGTCCCACGAGCTGAAGGTCGCCACCGGCAGCGGACCCGCGCCGAACGCGCCCTCCGGCAGCCAGGCGCCCGCGAGCCGCATCGAGTCCGCCCGCGTCGTCTCCCGCCAGATCTCCCGGGTGCTGTCCGAGGGACGCCCCTCGTGGAACCCCCGCGACACCGCGCCCATCCAGGCGTCGACCGCGGCCTTCGCCTCGTCGCTGTCGTCGTGCGGGTCCAGGGTCCGGTGCTCGTACTCCACGGTCCTCACGCTAGCCATCGCGGCAACCCGATTTCCGACCGGGCACTTTCGTTGCGCTGGATCGTGCCGACCGGGCACTCCCGTACCGCTGGATCGTGCCGACCGGGCACTCCCGTACCGCTGGATCGTGCCGACCGGGCGCTTTGGTGCGCGTGCGTACGACGCTCAGGCGGCGAGGAGGGCGTCGACCTGGTTGATCGCCTGGGTGATGCCCTCCTCCATCCCCATGTCGAGCACCTTCTGGAGGTCCTCGGTGCTGGGATAGGTCGCGACCATGACCATCCGGGTGCCGCCGTCGGTGGCGTGGAGGTCGACGGTGCTGGAGCCGACCGGCGCGGACTCCTGGGGGTTGCCGTCGGCGTCCGCGAAGCCGTCGTCGTACGCCAGGCGGGTGGGCCGAGCGACCTCGGTGACGTCCCAGTAGCCCGGGTAGACCTCGCCGTCGGGGCCGGTCATGAAGTACTTCACCCGCGCCCCGGGGGCCAGGTCGTGCTCGGTGAAGGTGGCGGGGTGTGTCGGCGGGCCCCACCAGCGCTCGAGCTGGCGGGGGTCCTCCCAGATCTGCCAGACCCGGTCCACCGGGGCGGCGAACTCGGAGGTCACGGTGAGGGTGCGGGACTCGAGGTCCTTGGTCACGTCGGTGACGGGCATGTCACTTCTCCTTCTGGATGGTGTCGGGTGTGGGGTGCTGCGCGGTGTCGGTGCCGTCGGCCAGCAGGTCGTCGATCCGGTCGATCCGACCCCGCCAGACCTGCTCGAACTCGCCGAGCAGTGCGGTGACGGACCTGACGGCCTCCACCTCGCCGCTGGCCAGCTGCTCGCGCCCCCGGCGCCTCTTGGAGACGAGGCCGGCGCGCTCGAGCACCGCGACGTGCTTCTGCACGGCCGCGAAGCTCATCGGGTAGTGCTGGGCCAGCGCGGAGACCGAGTGCTCGCCCGCCAGGACGCGACGCAGGATGTCGCGCCGGGTCCTGTCGGCCAAGGCGTGGAAGAAGGCGTCCGCCCGCTCCTCGTCGTTGCTGGTCACGGGAACAACATACAACTGATTGGTTGTACGTTGTCAAGAGTCGCAGCGCGACGGAACTGCCCGGTCGGCGCCTCGCAGCGCGACGGAACTGCCCGGTCGGCGCCTCGCAGCGCGACGGAACTGCCCGGTCGGCTCAGGCGAGGAGGAGGAGGGGCGCGGCGACCAGCACCGACCACAGCAGCTGGCCGACCCCGGTCTGCTGGAGCACCGGGACGAGCGCGGGCCCGACGGCACCACCGAGGACGGTGCGCACGGGCGGGACCATCCGCACCAGGAAGCCGAGGCCGACCAGGACCCACCAGGTGGTGGCCGCGGCGACCGCGACGACAGCCAGGGCCGCGGCGAGCACGAGCAGGGCGTAGAGCCCGCGGGTGCGCTCCGCGCCGAGCTTGACCGCCAGGGTGCGCTTGCCGGCCTCGACGTCGGTGGGGATGTCGCGCAGGTTGTTGGCCACCAGGATCGCGCAGGCCAGCGCGCCGACGCCGACGGCGGCGTACAGCGCGGCCCACTCGAAGGTCTCGGTCTGGACGTACGTCGTCCCGACGACCGCGACCAGCCCGAAGAACACGAAGACCATCACCTCGCCCAACCCGAGGTAGCCGTAGGGCCGCGAGCCGCCGGTGTAGAACCAGGCGGCGAGCACGCACACCACACCCACGGCGACCAGCCACCACGCGGTGGTGGCGGCCAGCACCAGGCCGGCGAGCGCGGCGACCCCGAAGGCCGCGAACGCGGCCGCCCTGACCGACGCCGGCGACGCGACGCCCGAGCCGACGAGCCGCATCGGACCGACCCGGTCGGCGTCGGTGCCGCGGATGCCGTCGGAGTAGTCGTTGGCGTAGTTGACACCGACCTGGAGGGCGAGCGACACGACGAGGGCCAGGAGGGCCTTCCACCAGACCGCGCCCTCGACGTACGCCGCGACGCCGGTGCCGGAGAGCACCGGGGCGACGGCGGCGGGCAGGGTGCGGGGGCGGGCTCCGGCGAGCCAGTCAGACGGTGATGCCACCGGAGGATTCAAGCACCCGGCCCGACGGCCCCGGAGGGCGAGCCCGGCAGTCCCGGGCTGGCGGGCTGCTCGAGCGTCGGGGGACCGACGGGGGGCGCGTCCCCGCCGCCGGCCGTGGGGTCGTCGGACTCGCCCGCGGCGGCGTCGGCCAGCACGTCGGCCGGCACGTTCTTCTCCAGGAACCGCCGAGCCATCGTGGTGGAGGGGTGCAGCGCAGCGGCCGCGGCGGTGATGATGCCGCCGATGATCATCCAGCCGGTGGCTCCCCAGTTCATCGCGAGGAAGGTGAAGAGCGCCGGCGCCCAGACCCGGCCCAGCGTGCCCCCGAGCTCGGCGGCGCCCTGGTACTCACCGCGGCGCCGGGGGTCCATCAGCTCGGCCTCGAAGGTCCAGCTGGCCGCGGAGAGGAAGAGCTCGGCGCCGGTGAGGGTGATGTGGCCCATGAAGAACAAGGTGATGGTCACCCAGCCGATGGACTCGTGGGTGGACAGCGTGATGACGCACGAGACCACGAAGAACACGGTCGAGATGCGGATGGCCCGCAGAGCGGTGCGGGTGTCCTTGATCCCGCGGGCCGCGGCCATCGGCAGGAAGATGCACATCACCGTGTTGGTGCCGAAGAGGAACGCCAGCACGACCCACGGGGCGTCGGTCTTCTCCACCAGCCACAGCGGGATGACGAGGTTGAGGATCACCTGGTTGGTCCACAGGACCCCCGTGAAGACGGTGACGGCCAGCCAGCCCACGTTGCGCATGGGTCCCGGGCCGGGGATCTTGACCTTGCGCTCGTCGGCGGTCTTGAGGTCGTGCGGGGCCTTCGGCAGTCGCGTGGCGATGTTGTAGGCGTTGAACATGAAGACCGCGGCCGTGAACCACGGGACCGCGGTCAGCAGGGTGATCGACTCGAAGGCCAGCGCGATGCCGCCGACGAGCGAGCCGAGGGTGAAGCCGACGTTGAGCGCGGAGTACATGTAGGCGCGGGACTTGACCCGCTCGCCCGGGGGCAGCACGTCGATGGTGTACGCCCCGTGCGCGGTGCCGCCGAGGGCGCCGATGATGTCCATCACGACCGCCATCGCGACGTACTGCGCGAAGTTGTCGATGAACGGCCACACGGCGAACATCGAGGCCTGCCCCACCG
>NZ_JBFUMD010000011.1:0-23739 GCF_054049555.1 Nocardioides sp. P5_C9_2 | reverse complement strand
TGCCGAGACCGTGCAGCGGCTCCGTGCCGGCGGCGACGACCTCGACCTGCCCCCCCGGCTGTCGCTGTTCGGCCACACCCGGCTGCCGGTGAGCGAGGTCGCCCTGCTGCAGGCGCTCGGCGAGCTGCGCGAGGTCCACCTCTGGCTGCCCCAGGCGTCCACGACGTTGTGGCGCGCTCTCGCCCCGACGGCGGCCGAGGGCCCGGTCCCCCGCGTCGTCGACTCGTCCGCCGAGGCTGTCGGTCACCCGCTCCTCGCCTCGCTCGGACGCGACGCCCGCGAGCTGCGACGCGGGCTCGGCGAGGCGCCCGTCACCGTCGGCGACACCCCGCCGCTGCCCGACTCGATGCTGGGCTGGCTCCAGCGCGACCTGCGGGCCAACGCCGCCCCCGGGCCCGACCTCCGCGCGAGGCGCACCCAGCCCGACCGTTCCGTGCAGGTCCACGCGTGCCACGGCGCGGCCCGGCAGGTCGACGTGCTCCGCGAGGTCCTGGTGGGCCTGCTCCAGGACGACCCCACCCTCGAGCCGCGCGACATCCTCGTGATGTGCCCCGACATCGAGTCCTACGCCCCCCTGATCTCGGCCGGGTTCGGGCTCGCGGACGTCACGACCGACGGTGCCGGCCACCCGGCCCACCAGCTGCGGGTGCGACTGGCGGACCGCTCGCTCGGCGCCACCAACCCGCTGCTCGCCGTGRCCGCGGCCCTCGTCGAGCTCGCCGGGGGCCGGCTCACCGCCACCCAGGTGCTCGACCTCGCCGGGGCCGACCCGGTCCGCGCCCGCTTCGGGTGGGGCGACGACGACCTCGAGCGGGTGTCGCACTGGGTGGCCGAGTCCGGCATCCGCTGGGGCTACGACGCCGCGCACCGCCGCTCGTTCGGCGTGCCCGTCGACGCCAACACGTGGCGCTTCGGGATGCGGCGGGTGCTGCTCGGTGCAGCGATGTCCGGGCAGGGCCACCGGTTCGTCGGCGGCACCCTGCCGATCGACGACGTGGGCGACGGGGACCTCGAGCTGGCCGGGCGCTTCGCCGAGCTCGTCGAGCGGCTGCACTCCTTCACGACGCGCGCCGAGCGGGCCCGGACCGTCGAGGAGTGGACCTCGGCCATCGGCGACGCGGTGCACGCCCTCACCGCGACCGAGCTGGCCGACGCCTGGCAGCTGGCGCAGTTCGACCGCGAGCTGGGTCGCATCACGACCAGTGTGAGCGGGGCGGCCACGACGTTGCGGCACGCCGACATCCGGGCCCYCCTCCAGCACCGGCTGCGCGGGCGACCGACGCGCTCCAACTTCCGCACCGGCACCCTGACCGTGTGCACGATGGTCCCGATGCGCTCGGTCCCCCACCGGGTGGTCTGCCTGGTCGGCCTCGACGACGGGGTGTTCCCGCGGATCGCCTCCATCGACGGCGACGACGTGCTCGCCCGACGCCCCCTCACCGGCGAGCGCGACCTCAGGTCCGAGGACCGCCAGCTCCTCCTCGACGCGATCGCGGCCGCCACCGAGACGCTGGTCGTCACCTACACCGGCCACGGCGAGCACAACGGCGCCGCCCGCCCCCCTGCGGTCCCCCTCGGCGAGCTGCTCGACGCCCTCGATCGCACCGCCGCCGAGCCCGCCCGCGACCGGGTGCTCGTGCACCACCCGCTCCAGCCCTTCGACGAGGTCAACCTCGTCGCCGGGCGCCTCGGCGGCTCCGCGCCGTTCACCTTCGACCAGACGGCGCTCGCCGGGGCCCTGGCCGCGCGTCGGCCCCGGATCGAGGTCCGCGAGCTGGTGCCCGCGCCGTTGCCTGCGCCGGACTCCTCGACCGACCTCGCGCTGGCCGACCTCCACGACTTCTTCAAGCAYCCGGTGCGCGGCTTCTTCCGCTCGCGCCTGCGCATCGCGACGCCCTATGACGCCGACGAGGCCAAGGACGCCGTCCCGATCGTCCTCGACGGCCTGGAGCAGTGGGCCGTCGGCGACCGGCTGGTCGGCGACGTGCTGGCCGGGGCGGACCCGCAGACCGGGATGGTGGCCGAGCAGCTGCGCGGCCTGCTGCCGCCGGGCGAGCTCGGGGTCGGCGTGCTGACGTCGATCGTGTCGAAGGTCCGCCCGCTCGTCACCCACGGACTGTCGCTGCGCACCGGGCCGGCCCGTTCCCTCGACGTGGACATCGACCTCGGGGACCGTCGACTCACCGGCACGGTCGGCAACGTCTGGGGCAACAACCTCGTCTCGGTCAGCTACTCCAGCCTCGGCGCCAAGCACCGCCTCGCCGCCTGGATCGACGCGCTCGCCCTCGCGGCGGGGCGCCCCGACGAGAACTGGACGGCGCACACCGTCGGCAAGCACCGCAGCGGCGGCCAGGTCGCGATGGTGCGCCCGCTGCCCCAGCACGAGGCGCGGGAGTGGCTGCGCCAGCTCGTCGACGTCCACGACCGCGGTCAGTGCGAGCCCCTGCCCCTGCCGGTGCGGACCTCGCTGGCCTACGCCGAGGACTACCGCTTCGCCCTGACCGGGCGCGACGCCGATCCCGACGTCAAGGCCGACCGCGAGTGGACCACGCCACGCTTCAACGAGTCCGGCTTCCCCCGCGAGGACCAGGACGCCTGGCACGTCCGCGCCTTCGGCGAGCACGCGCCGTACTCCCTGCTCACCGCCCCCCTGCGCGCCGGCGAGACGGGACCGACCCCGCACCGGCTCGCGCACTACGCCTGGCTCACGTGGGGCCCGCTGCTCAGCGACGGCCGCGAGCTGGTGAGGTCCCTGTGAGGACGTTCTCCATCCTCGACCCGCTGCCCACCGGGACGACGCTGCTCGAGGCCAGCGCCGGCACGGGCAAGACGTGGACGATCGCCGCCCTCGTCACCAAGTACGTCGCCGCGGGCGAGGCCACGCTCGACGAGATGCTCGTGGTGACCTTCACCCGGGCGGCCAGCCAGGAGCTGCGCGAGCGGGTGCGCTCCCAGCTCGTCGAGGCGGCCGAGGTGCTCGACGACCCGACCGGGGAGCGGGTGCCCAACGACCTGCACGCCTGGCTGCTCGACGCCGACGACGCCGAGCGGCGCGCCCGGGCCCGACGGCTCACCGACGCCCTGGTCACCTTCGACGCGGCGACGATCGCCACCATCCACCAGTTCTGCCAGCTGGTGCTGCGCAGCCTGGGGGTCGCCGGCGACACGGACGCGTCGGCGACGCTGGTGGAGGACCTCGACCAGCTCRCCACCGAGGTGGTCGACGACCTCTACCTCGCCCGGTTCGCCGGTGAGCGGACGCCGCCGTGGTCGCGCGACGTCGCGCTGCGCATCGCCCGCGAGGTCGTCGGTGACCCGCGGGCGGTGGTCGAGCCGCACCTGGCTCTCACCGAGGCCCCGGACTCCGAGGCTGCGGCGCGCGTCCAGTTCGCACTCGACGTGCTGACCGAGCTCGACACCCGCAAGCGCCGGCTGGGCGTGCTGAGCTACGACGACCTGCTGGTCCAGCTCGCCGACGCCCTGGCCGACGAGGACGCCCCCGCCCGGGCCCGCATGCGGCACCGGTGGAAGGTCGTGCTGATCGACGAGTTCCAGGACACCGACCCGGTGCAGTGGCAGGTCTTCGACCGCGCGTTCACCGGCGCCGCCACGATGGTCCTCATCGGCGACCCCAAGCAGGCGATCTACGCCTTCCGGGGCGGCGACATCGTCACCTACCTCGAGGCGGCCCGCACCGCCGGCACGACCCAGACGCTCGGGGTCAACTACCGCTCCGACCAGGCGCTCCTGGAGCGGCTGCAGGCGATGCTGCGCAGCGCCGAGCTCGGCGACGAGCGGATCGTGGTGCACCCGGTGGAGGCGTCCCACCCCGGCTCCCGGCTCGAGGGTGCCGGCGACCCCTTCCGGGTCCGCGTCGTGGGTCGCGCCGAGATCGGTGCCGGGCCCCGGGCCAAGGTGGCCGTCGGGCGGTGGCGCGACCACGTGACCCTCGACGTCGCCCGCGAGATCAAGCGGCTGCTCCTCAGCGGCGCCACCTTCGAGGGGCGCGCGGTGGCCCCCGGTGACGTCGCGGTGCTCGCCGCCCGACGGTCCGAGCTCCAGGCCGTCCAGGAGGCCCTGGCCGCCCTCGGCGTCCCTGCGGTGATCAGCTCGGGCGGCACCGTGTTCCACACGAGCGCCGCGACCGAGTGGCTCACCCTCCTCGAGGCCGTCGAGCAGCCGCATCGCACCGACCGCGTCCGGGCGGCCGCGCTGACGTCCTTCCTCGGCGTCTCCGCGCTCGACCTCGACGCCGGTGGCGACGACGAGACCGACCGGCTCGCCGACAGGGTGCGCACCCTGGCCGACGTGTTCGCCGCCCGCGGCGTGGCCGCCGTCCTCGAGGCCACGGTGGTCGACGGCCTCACCGCCCGGGTGCTGGCCCGGGTCGGGGGCGAGCGCACCCTGACCGACCTGCGCCACATCGGCGAGGCGCTGCACAAGGTGTCGGTCGACGAGCGGCTCGGCATCGTCGGCCTGCTGGCCTGGCTGCGCGCCCAGGTGGACGACGAGCAGGTGGAGGTGGCCTCCGAGCGCACCCGCCGGCTCGACTCCGACGCGGAGGCAGTCCAGCTCGTGACCATCCACGGGAGCAAGGGCCTGCAGTACCCCATCGTCTACGCCCCGACCCTGTGGAACCGCTACACCGGCAACGACCCCGACGTGCCGCTCTTCCACGACGCCGAGGGCCGTCGCGCCCGGGACGTCGGCGGGGCCAGCCCGTGGCGCGGCGAGCACGTCGCACGGCACCGCCGGGAGGACAGCGGCGAGTCGCTGCGCCTGCTCTACGTCGCGCTCACGCGGGCCCAGTCGCAGGTCGTCGCCTGGTATGCCCCGGCCGCGCTCAACACGCCGGCCTCCCCGCTGCACCGGATGCTGTTCGGGCGCCGCCCCGGCACGCCCGTCGTGCCCGACGAGCAGGCCGTGGTCGACGACGACCGGGTGGTGGAGATCCTCGGCCACTGGCGGGCGGCGGGCGGGCCCGAGCCCGAGCTCGCCGACAGTCCTCCGCCCGATCCCACGCCCATCGAGCACTCACCCCACGAGCTTGCCGCGCGTCGTTTCACCCGGGCGGTCGACACGGCCTGGCGACGCACCTCCTACTCCTCGCTGTCCGCGGCGGCCTCGACCCCGCACGGCGCCGAGCGGACCCTCTCCGAGCCCGAGGAGGTCCCCGAGCTCGAGGACGACGACGACCTCGGCCTGCTCGACCTCGACCCCACACCCGCCGACCCGGACCTCGCGCTCGCGGCCACGCCGTCCCCCATGGCCACGCTCCCGGTGGGCGCGACCTTCGGGTCGCTGGTCCACGCCGTCCTCGAGCACGCCGACCCCGGGGCCGCCGACTTCCGGGCCGAGGTGCTCGCCCACATCGCCGAGCAGCGGGTGTGGTGGCCGGTCGACCTCGACGCCGAGGAGCTCGCCGACGCGTTGGTGGCGGTCTGCACGAGCCCGCTCGGCCCGCTCGCGGCGGACGCGACCCTGCTCGAGGTGGCCGCCACCGATCGGCTCACCGAGCTCGACTTCGAGCTGCCGCTCGCGGGCGGTGACGACACCACCTACACCGTGGACAGGGTCCGCCTCGGCGACCTCGCTCCGCTGCTGCGCCGGCACCTGCCTGCCGGTGACCCGGTCCGGGGATACGCCGACGCCCTCGACTCCGACGACGGGCTGGCCGGCCAGTCGCTGACCGGCTACCTCACCGGCTCGATCGACCTGGTGCTGCGCGTGGAGGTCGAGGGCCACACCCGCTACCTGACGGCCGACTACAAGACCAACTGGCTGGGCGACCTGGCGGCGCCGCTGACCGCGCACGACTACCGCCCGGCGGTGCTGGACGAGGCGATGGCCCACTCCGACTACCCGCTCCAGGCGCTGCTCTACGTCGTCGTGCTGCACCGCTACCTGCGCTGGCGGCTCCCCGACTACGACCCGGCCGCCCACCTCGGTGGCGTGCTCTACCTCTACCTGCGCGGCATGTGCGGTCCCGCGACGCCCCGCGTCGCGGACGCGCCGTGCGGGGTCTTCGCGTGGCGACCGCCGGTCGCGCTCGTCGAGGAGCTGTCGGACCTGCTGGACGGAGTCGGCCGATGAGTGACGTCTTCGAGGTCGTCGACCCCACCGACGCGCGGCTCGCGCTCGCGGCGGACGGGCTGCTCGCCACCTTCAACGCCGCCGGCGTCCTCACCTCCGCCGACGTCCACGTCGCCACCAACCTGGGGCGGCTCGGCGGGGAGGCCGACGCGACGGTGCTCCTCGCCGTCGCACTGACCGCGCGGGCGGTCCGCGCCGGCTCCATCTGTCTCGACCTGGCCACGGTCCCCGACCTCCCGGTCGACGAGCCCCTCCCGTGGCCCGAGCCGTCCGCCTGGACGGCGGCCGTCGCCTCGAGCCCGCTGGTGGACCTCGGGGTGCTGCACTGGGAGCACGGGCTGCTCTACCTCGACCGCTACCACGAGCAGGAGACCCAGGTCCTCGACGACCTGACCGCCCGGGCCGCGTCCACCCCGCCCCACGACCCCACCGTGGTCGACGCCGCGCTCGACCGCGTGTTCGGCGAGGGCCACCACGAGCAGCAGGCCGCGTGCCGCGGTGCGGCGGGGCAGTGGACGACGATCGTCACGGGCGGGCCGGGCACCGGCAAGACCACGGCCGTCGCCGGCCTGCTGGTGGCCCTGCACGAGCAGGCGCACGCCCGCGGCCAGACCCTGCGTGTCGCCCTGGCCGCGCCCACCGGCAAGGCCGCCGCCCGCCTCGAGGAGGCGGTGCACCACTCGGCGACGCGGTTCGGCGAGGCCGACCGGGCGCGTTTGGAGGGAGTGTCGGCGATGACGCTGCACCGCCTCCTGCGTCCACTCCCGGGCAACAGCACGCGCTTCCGCCACCACCGGGGCAACCGGCTGCCGCACGACGTGGTGGTCGTGGACGAGTCGTCGATGGTGTCGCTGACGATGATGGCCCGCCTGCTGGAGGCGGTGCGTCCCGACGCCCGGCTGATCCTCGTGGGGGACCCCGACCAGCTCTCGTCGGTGGACGCCGGCGCCGTCCTGACCGACCTGGTCCGCGGCTACGAGGGCCGCCCCGACTCGCCCGTCGCGGCCCTCCGCACGACGCACCGCTTCGGCGCCGAGATCCGGGCCCTGGCCGAGGCGCTGCGCGTCGGCGACGCCGACGGCGCCCTCGAGGTCCTGGGCGCGGGACACGAGGCGGTGGAGTGGGTGACCGACCCGGACCCCGCCTCGCAGATCCGCAGCACCGCCCTGCCGGCCGCACTGGCCGTCCGGGACGCCGCGGTGGCCGGTGACATGTCCMGCGCCCTCGCCGCGCTGGACCGCCACCGACTGCTCTGCGCCCACCGGGACGGCCCCTACGGCGTGCGCCACTGGAACCGGCGCATCGAGCAGTGGCTGGCCACCGAGACCGGCGACCCGCTCTACGAGCGCGACTACCTCGGCCGCCCCCTGCTGGTCACCGCCAACGACCACGCGCTGCGCATCTACAACGGCGACACGGGGGTGGTGGTGTCGATGCCCGACGGCGGACGACGGGTGGCCATCGCGGGGTCAGGTCCGGCGCCGCTCCACTTCGCCCCGTCCCGGCTCGGTGACGTCGAGACCATGCACGCCATGACCATCCACAAGAGCCAGGGCAGCCAGGCCGACGTGGTCAGCGTGCTGCTGCCCGACGTGGACTCGCGGCTGCTCACCCGCGAGCTCTTCTACACCGCCGTCACCCGTGCCCAGGAGCGCGTGCGGGTCATCGGTCCGGAGCCTGCCGTCCGGGCCGCCATCGCGCGGCAGGCCCAGCGCGCGAGCGGCCTGCGAGTCCGCCTCGCCGGGCAGTGACAGCACGCGCGGAGGACCGACGGACACCGCGCCCACGCTCCGGAACGCGCAACACGTCGGCAACGCGTCGCCGCTAGCCTCGAGCCATGCCGTTCCTGCTGCGTGTCTCGCTGCCCGACGTCCCGGGATCGCTGGGTCGCGTCGCCAGCGCGATCGGTGAGGCCGGGGGTGACATCGAGGCCATCGAGATCGTCGACAAGGGCTCCGAGGGACGCGCCGTCGACGACGTGCTCCTCGAGATCACTCCCGGGACGATGCCCGACTCCGTCGTCTCGGCGTGCAACGCCATCGATGGCGTCGAGGTGCTCTGGATCAACCGGTACGCCGCCGGCGGCAACCTGTTCCTCGACCTCGAGGTGGTCGAGGAGCTGACCACCCAGCCCGCGCACGCGGTCGACCGGGTGCTCGACCTGCTGCCGGTCACCTTCCGCGTGGACTGGGCGACCCGCATCGCCCCCGACGGGTCCGTCGTCCGGGCCACGGACTCGGCTCCCAGCACCCTCGGCTGGATCGGTCTCGACCGGCCCTGCCGACTCGAGGGCGTCGACGACGTCACGCTGTTGTGCGCCGCGCCCATCGACGGTGACGTGATCGTCCTGGGCCGTCGCGGCGGACCGGACTTCCTCGACTCCGAGCTCGCCCGCCTCGGTCACCTGCTCGGGCTCGCGCAGACCATCAGCCGCGTGTAGGCCGCCGCGTCGCCGCGTCGCCGCGTCGCACCGGGTCTCCGCCCGCGGCGGGTCTCCGCCCGCAACTGGCGGCGTACGACACCCCCTCACCCCAACCAGACGTCGTCCCCCGCCAGCTGTGCCGCAACCCGCCGGCCGGGCCGGGTGTCCGCCCGCAAGTGGCGGCGTACGACATTCAGGTCGTCGTTTCCCGCCAGCTGTGCCGCAACCCGCCGGGCGCGGACCGGGTCGCCGCCCGCGAGTGGCGGCGTACGACATTCCGGTCGTCGTCCCCCGCCAGCTGTGCCACAACCCGCCGCCCGGGCCGGGTCGCCGCCCGCAACTGGCGGCGCACGACACCCCCTCACCCCAACCAGACGTCGTCCCCCGCCAGCTGTGCCACAACCCGCCGCCCGCACCAACCCGCCGCCCGCAACTGGCGGCGTACGACACCCCGGTCGTCGTCCCCCGCCAGCTGTGCCACAACCCGTCGCCCGGCGGCCACCGGCGTGGCGGCACACCCGGTCCCGGATGCCAGTCCGGCGGTCAGCCCAAGACGACGACGGCGAGGTCAGGAGGCGGGACGGCCAGCGTGATCTCGTGGTCGTAGGCCTGCCGCACATCGATGCCGCGGCGGCCCTGGTCGGCGTGCTCGCGGGCCAGGCTCTTGCTGGCGGCGTACGCCGCACGCGCGGTCGCCACGTCACCCTCGAAGTCCAGGGGCGCGACGAAGGCCAGCCATGCGGCCGCCAGTCCCGCGGAGGACGCCGCCAGGGCGAGGGTCTCGTCGCGTGTGGACCGGGCGCTGACGATCCGGGACTCCAGGACCTTCTTGGCGCGGGCCACCTCGGCGTTCCTCCTGCTCCGCGCCTGTGCCGCGGTCAACGGCCGGGCGAGGCGGGACTCGGTCCAGGCGGTCGCGGTCGTCAGGATGTCGATCTGGTCGACGGTCACGGTGACCTCGTGGCCGGCCAGTCCGGCCAGCGCCGGAGGCAGGAAGGCCACCTCCTCCTCCGGCACCCTGTCGGTCTCGGACAGCTCGAAGGTGTCGGCGACCAGGACCACCCCGCGGCCACCCCCGCCGGAGCCGCCCGAGGTGCTCGCCCCCTCGACCATCGGGATCACCTCACCCGTGTCCACGGTCGCGGCCCCCGCCTGCACGACCTCGTGGCCGGCGGAGTACGTCGTCGTCCGACCGGGCCTCCGCGGCACCGTCGCACCGTCGAGGCGGACGACGACGCAGCGGTGGCTCGTGCCGGGGACCGCGTACAGCCACGATCGCAGGACGGAGGAGTACGGCCCGGACCGGTCCCGCCCCGTCCGAGCGGCGACCAGGGCCATCGAGGAGGCGCCGTCGAGGCCCGACTGCCGGCAGGCGTCGACGTGGGAGACCGGGAGCGAGGCCGCGGCCACCGCCGGCGTCAGCCCGACGGCAGACCCGAGCAGCGCGGCGACGAGGACGGCGCGGACGAGACGACGGGACACGAGGAGCTCCGAGGGATCGAGTGGAGGAACCGCGCCAGTATTCCCACGACGGGCGCGCTCCACGTCGAAACGGGCGATCCCGCCGCCCGACCCGGGCGAGGTCAGGCGCGCTCGAGCAGGAAGATCGGGATCTGCCGGTCGGTCTTCTCCTGGTACGACGCGTAGGTGGACCACGTGGCGACCGCGTGCTGCCACCAGTCCTCCCGCTCGTCACCGGACAGCTCGCGGACCCGGTAGGTGTGCTTCTCCGCCTTGTCCTGGAGGTCGACCTCCGGGTGCCGGCGGAAGTTGTCCGCCCACGCGGGGTCGTCGTCCGCGCCGCCCTTGGACGCCACCGCGAGGTAGGCGCCGTCCCGCTCGACGCGCATGACCGGGTTCTTGCGCAGCTTGCCGGAGGTCGCGCCGACGGAGGTGATGACGACGATGGGATACGGCGTGCCGGGCAGCGTCCCGCCCTTCTCCCCGTTCGTCGTCTCGTACTCCTCGACGTTGTCCCGGACCCACTTCGCCGCGCTCGGGACGTACTCGCCTGTCAGTGTCATGCGGGCCACCACACCACGTCCGGGCCGCAGATTCCAGAGGCCGGGTCGGCGTACGGCGGCACGCGGACGTTAGGTTGCGGACATGAGTGCGATCGACGGAGTGTCCGAGATCTTCGACGCGTCCCAGTGGGACGACGTGCCCGGCTTCGAGGACCTGAGCGACCTCACCTACCACCGGGCGAAGGCGCACGGGACCGTGCGGATCGCCTTCGATCGGCCCGACGTGCTCAACGCGTTCCGGCCGCACACCGTCGACGAGCTGCTGCGCGTCCTGGAGCACGCCCGCACCAGCGCGGACGTCGGCTGCGTGCTGCTCACCGGCAACGGGCCCGGCGCCAAGCACGGGAAGTGGTCGTTCTGCAGCGGCGGCGACCAACGCATCCGCGGCAAGGCCGGCTACCAGTACGAGACCRGGGGGCACGACGACGCCGGCGCCCCGCCGAACCCCATCGACAAGGCCAAGCTGGCCCGCCTCCACATCCTGGAGTGCCAGCGGCTGATCCGCTTCATGCCCAAGGTCGTCATCAGCGTCGTCCCCGGCTGGGCGGCCGGCGGCGGCCACAGCCTGCACGTGGTCAGCGACCTGACCCTGGCGAGCCGCGAGCACGCGCGCTTCAAGCAGACCGACGCCGACGTCGGCTCCTTCGACGGCGGCTACGGCTCGGCGTACCTCGCCCGGCAGGTCGGCCAGAAGTTCGCCCGCGAGATCTTCTTCCTCGCCGACGAGTACGACGCCGAGACGATGCACCGGATGGGTGCGGTCAACCGGGTGGTCGACCACGCCGACCTCGAGGCCACCGCCCTGGAGTGGGGCCGCAAGATCAACGGCAAGTCCCCCACCGCGCAGCGGATGCTCAAGTACTCCTTCAACCTGCTCGACGACGGGCTCGTCGGCCAGCAGCTCTTCGCCGGCGAGGCCACCCGGCTGGCCTACATGACCGACGAGGCGCAGGAGGGCCGCGACCAGTTCCTCGAGAAGCGCGACCCCGACTGGTCGCCGTACCCCTGGTACTTCTGATCGTCATGTCCCCGCGGCCGGGGACAGGTCACAGCACGGCCGCGGCGGCCGCATAGCCCGCCGCGCACGCGCCGAGCCCCACCGCCAGGCTGGCCGCGCAGTTGTAGAGCGCGGTGAGCAGCGAGCCCTCCTCGAGCAGCCTGACTGTCTCGAAACCGAAGGTCGAGAACGTCGTCAGCGCACCGCAGAACCCGGTGCCGACCAGGGTCAGCACCCAGGCCGGCGCCCCGACGTCGACGACGGCCGCCGCCGTGACGCCCAGGACCAGCGAGCCCAGCACGTTGACGGTGAAGGTGCCCCACGGGAAGACGCTGTCGTGGCGGGCCCGGACGAACAGGTCGGTGAGGTAGCGCAGGGGCGCGCCGATCGCACCGCCGAGGAGCACCATCGCGACCGTCACCGCCGATCCCCCTCGGAGCCGGCGACCCCGCCGGCGTACCGGATGACGTCGACCGGCTCCAGGATCACCAGGCCCTCGATCTCGAGCTCGTCCAGCTCGGGGAGGAAGGCACGGATGCGGTCGTCGGTGTCCACGATGACCACCGCGACGGGCAGGTCCTCACTCAGCGAGAGGAGCCGGGTGGTGTGGATGTGGTTCGACCTGCCGAAGCCCTCGATGCCGCGGAAGACGCTCGCGCCCGCGAGGCCCGCCCGGTGGGCCCGGTGCACGATCTCGGTGTAGACGGGGTGGTGGTGGGTCTGGTCGGACTCCCCCAGCATGATCGTCAGCCGGGTCGCGGGGCCTCGCAGTGTCATGACGTCCTCCCCCGGTCGGCGGGCACGGCGGTGGCGTTCTCGGGAGGGACCGACGGCCGGCGTCGTCCCCGGCGCGGCGACCCGCGGGTGGCCAGGCGTGCGGACGCGATGCCGAGCCACACCGCGCCCAGCCCGGCCAGCAGCGAACCGCCCAGGTAGGCCCAGGCGGTCACGAGCTGGCCGTCGACGAGGAGGTGACGTGACTCCAGCATGTAGGTCGAGAAGGTCGTGTAACCGCCGAGGAGTCCCACGCCCAGGAACGGCCGCACGTAGCGGTGCGGGGGCCACACGTCGAGCACGAACACCATCAGCATGCCGAGGGCGAAGCCGCCGGAGACGTTCTCGATGAACGTCGCCCACGGGAAGCCGGTCCCCGACCACGGCACGAGCTCACCGACACCCCAGCGCGCCAGGCTCCCCAGCGCACCCCCGGCGCTGATGACCAGCAGCACGTCCCACTGCGACCCGCCGAACGCGAGCCTTCGGTGCGACACCCGCGCGACGTCCTCGGCGGACGTGTCGGGATCGATGTCTTCGGGCATGGGAACTCCTACCTGTGTCAGGTAGGGACTGTCGGTGGCCCGGCGCCACGGTTGTCGGCGAGCCCCACCGCCATCGTGTGGACCGATGGTAGCCCGGCGCGCGGTGACGGCGTGGTTGGCTGGGGTCGTGCGCATCGTCGTCCTCACCGGAGCCGGTATCTCGGCGGAGAGCGGGCTGCCGACGTTCCGTGACGCCGACGGCCTGTGGGAGGGCCACGACCCGATGACGGTGGCGACCCCCGAGGCGTACGACGACGACCCGGACCTCGTGCACCGGTTCTACGACGAGCGGCGCGCGGCCCTCGCCCGGGTCCGGCCCAACGCCGCGCACCTGGCCCTGGCCCGGCTCGAGGAGGCGCTGGGCGACCGGCTGCACCTGGTGACCCAGAACATCGACGACCTCCACGAGCGCGGCGGCTCGCGGCGCGTGCACCACATGCACGGTCGGCTGCGGGCCGCGTGGTGCACCACCTGCGACGAGCGGGCCGCGTGGGAGGGCCCGCTGCGGGACCGGCCGGCCTGCCCGGGCTGCGGGGAGCCGACGCTGCGGCCCGACGTCGTGTGGTTCGGCGAGATCCCCTACGACATGGACGCCGTGGAGCACGCGCTGTGGGAGTGCGACCTCTTCGTCTCCATCGGCACCTCGGGGCTGGTCCACCCGGCCGCCGCCTTCGTGCACTACGCGGTCGGCAACGGCAAGCAGACCCTCGAGCTCAACCTGGACGCCAGCGAGGCGAGCGACGACGTCCACGAGTCCCGTCGCGGACCGGCCACCGAGCTGGTCCCCGCGTGGGTCGACGAGGTGCTCGGCCGGCTGTGAGCCGCCGGCAGTGGGTGGCAGCCCTGAGCGGGCCGGCCGAGGACGCCGGTCGTCACCAGGTGACGACGAGTGCCTCCGGCGGCTCGGCGACCGGGAGGAACACCCGGAACGTCGACCCCTCGCCCAGCTCGGAGTCGACCTCGATGCGGCCGCCGTGGCGCTCCACGACGCGCTTGGTGATCGTGAGCCCGAGCCCCGTGCCCGGTCGCTCGAGGGCCTGCCTGTTGGTGCTGCGGAAGAACTCGGTGAACAGGCCGGCCCGGTCCTCCACGGAGATCCCGAGACCCTCGTCGGCGCACTCGAGGACCACCTCGTCCCCCTGGCGGCACAGCGACACCCGCACGCTGCCGCCCGCGTCGGAGTAGCCGATCGCATTGGCGACCAGGTTGGTCACCATGCTCGTCAGCGACGTCTCGTCCCCGAGCACCGACAACGGCACCGCGGGCGTCGACGCGACGAGCGTGACGTCGCGCTGCCCGGCCGCGAGCGTCGCCTGCTCGACCACCGTGCCCGCGACCCGGCCCAGGTCCACCGGGACGGCGTCGAGCTCGCGCGCGGGGTCCCCCACCTTGCTCAGCGTCGTCAGGTCCTCGACCAGGGTGGCGAGACGGTCGGCACCCCGGCTGATCGCGTCCAGCGACACCTGGGCGGCGGCGGGCAGACCCGCCACGTCGGCCAGGGAGCCCAGCATCTCGGCATGCCCGGCCACGACCCCGATCGGGTTCTTGAGCTCGTGGGCGAGCGTGGCGATGAGACCCGCGCGGTAGTCGTCCACCCGACGCAGCTCCTCGGCGGCCTCGCGCTCACGCTGCGAGGCCCGGGCGKTGAGGATGGCGCGGCCGAGGTCGTGCCCGACGTCGAGGGCGGCCGAGCTCTCGTCGTCGGTCCACCCGGCCCGTCCGGGTGCGCGGGCGATGACGATCATCCCGAGCGCCTCGTCGCCGGCACCGACGGGGACGACCACCACCWGGCCGAGCCCTGCCGCGGTCAGGTGGGCGACCAGCTCGTCGCGGCGATCGGTGTCGAGGTCGTCGTCGCCCCACAATCGTGCGCCGTCCATGAGCAGCACCCGCTGGCTCGCCCAGCACGCGCGGGCCGAGGCCTGCACGGCACGGTGCAGCGAGGGGTCCGGCACGCCGAGGCCTCCCTCGGGGTGCACCACGGCGGTCTCACCGAAGACGTCGACGGCCAGCACCTGCGCCCGGAAGGACTGCACCAGCTCCCGGCCCGCCATTCGCAGCAGCTCGTCGAGCCCGTGCCGGCTCACGGCCGAGCGGACCACGGCCCGGGCGCCGGTCGCCAGCCGGATGCGGGCGGCGTACTCCTCGCGCTCGATCGTCGTGATGACGGCCTGGAGGCCGACGTCGAGGTCCTCGCCCATCGCGACCAGGCCCTYACGCGTGGGTCGCCGCCGCGTCAGGGGGACGTCGAAGTAGACGAACGCCCGCAGGCGGCCCGAGGCATCCCTCAGCTGGGCCACGAGCATGTCCTGCGGGTGCCACGCACCCGGATCGTCGGAGACCTCCCCGTCGGGTACGACGACGTACGGCTCGATGCGCGCCCACGCCTCCCCCGTCATCGCCTCCCAGGCCACGAAGGTGAACACTCCGACCGCCTCGCCGAGCTCCACGGCGGGGTACATCGCGTCCAGCGGGGAGCTCTGTCCCTCGAGCTCGCGCGCGGCCGGGTCGTCGGTGGCGATCGCGACGAACTCCATCCTGTCGTCGCTGCGGCGCACCTCGATGGCGCAGATCCCGTAGCCCGCACGACGCCGCAGGTCGTCCGCGATGCGCCACAGCTGGGCGCGGGAGGCGGGCTCACCCCAGCCGCCCTGGTGAGGGCGCTCGGGCGCGACGACGCGCTCGCTGCTCGTCATGCCCCTCACCTCCGCCGTACACGATGACACGCAGGCGCCGTCCGTGGGACCTGTTTCACCGAGTCAACGCGTACGCCGCAGCAGTGCGCCGGCGTGCGCGGGCAGCTCGAGGCCGTCGGTGACGAGCGAGGCACCGGCCGGCGTCGTGAGGAGGACCTCGTGCTCTCCGGGGAGCTCGACGCGGGCCGTCGAGGCACCGACGTTGACGACGACGGTGACCGCGCCCCGGCGCATCACCAGCGTGCGGGCGTCCTCGTCGACGTCCACGTCCACCCGGCGCAGGTCCGGGTCGGTGAGCTCCGGCAGCTCGCGACGCAGCACGSCCAGCCTGCGGTAGACGTCGAGCAGCACCGCGTGACGACCGGACCCGAGCTCGTCCCAGTCCAGCCTGGAGCGCTCGTACGTCGCCCGGTCCTGCGGGTCGGGCACGACGGCGGGGTCCCAGCCCATCCGCTCGAACTCCGCGAGCCGACCCTCGGCCGTCGCCCGGCCGAGCTCCGGCTCGGGGTGGGAGGTGAAGAACGCGAACGGCGTCGAGGCCGCCCACTCCTCCCCCTGGAAGAGCATCGGGGTGAACGGGGAGGTGAGGGTCAGCAGCGCCGCGCACGCGAGCTGGTCGTCGTCGAGCGCCTCGGTGATCCGGTCGCCGCGGGCACGGTTGCCGATCTGGTCGTGGTTCTGGTTGGCCACCACCAGCCGCCAGGCCGGCATCCTCTCGACGTCCACGGGCACGCCGTGCGGCCGGTTGCGGAACGAGCTGAAGGTGCCGTCGTGGAAGAACCCACGGGTGAGCACCTTGCCGAGCGCCGTCAGCGGCTCGAAGTCGGCGTAGTAGCCGTCGGTCTCGCCGGTGAGCGCGACGTGCACGGCGTGGTGGAAGTCGTCGCTCCACTGGGCGTCGAGGCCGTAGCCACCACCCTCCCGGGGCGTGACGAGCCGCGGGTCGTTGAGGTCCGACTCGGCGATGAGGGTGAGCGGGCGCCGCTGGTGGGCCGACAGGGCGGCCACCTCGACGGCCATCTCCTCGAGCAGGTGGACCGGCGACGCGTCGGCGAGCGCGTGCACCGCGTCGAGCCGCAGCCCGTCGACGTGCATGTCGATGAACCAGCCGCGCACGCTGTCGAGGATGTAGCGGCGCACCTCGTGGCTGCCCTCCCCGTCGAGGTTGACCAGGTCGCCCCACGTGTTGGCGCCCGCCTTGAGGTAGGGCCCGAAGACGGGCAGGTAGTTGCCCGACGGTCCGAGGTGGTTGTGGACGACGTCCTGGATCACGCCGAGGCCGGCCGCGTGGCAGCCGTCGACGAAGCGCTGGTACGCCGCGGGGCCGCCGTACTGCTCGTGCACGGCCGACCACAGGACACCGTCGTAGCCCCAGTTGTGGGTGCCGTTGAAGGCGTTGACCGGCATCAGCTCGACCAGGTCCACCCCGATCGAGCGCAGGTGGTCGAGTCGCCCGAGCGCGGCGTCGAAGGTGCCCTCGGGCGTGAAGGTCCCGACGTGCAGCTCGTAGATGACCGAGCCCGCGAGCTGGCGTCCCGTCCACGCCTGGTCGGACCACTCGTGCGCACCGGGGTCGAAGGTGCGCGAGAGCCCGTGCACGCCCTGCGGCTGGCGTCGCGACCGCGGGTCGGGCAGCGGGCTGTCCGCGTCGTCGACGAGGTAGCCGTAGTCGACCGCCCCGTCGGGCACCGGGCCGGTGGGGGTCCACCAGTCGTCGGCCCGGCGGGCCATCGGCACCCGCGCGTCGCCGACCTGCAGGGTCAGCGACTGCGCGCGCGGCGCCCAGACGTCGAAGCGGCCGCGTACCGGGTCGAGCGGTGCGGAGCTGCGGGTCAGCAGCGCCACCGGCAGGTCGCCCAGCAGCTCGGCGAGCAGGACGTCACCGGTGTGGACGTGACCCGAGATGGCGTCGGTCCACTCCCCCGCGGGGAGCGGGAGCGTCGTGGTGCCCCAGCCRCCGCGTCGGGCCAGGCCGAGCGGGAGGCGGGTGGCGACGGTGATGGCGCCCCCGCGGTCGAAGGCCAGCACGTGGTCGGCGGCCTCGCCGGTGGCGGCGAGAGGCGCGTAGGAGTCGAAGAGCTCCGCCTGCTCGCGGCGGGCCAGCAGTCCGGCGCGGGTGACGAGCAGCTTGGCCGCCCCGGGGTCGTCCACGCCGCCGGTCAGTGACGGGCGCCCGCCCTGCTCGACGGCGTCGAGCAGGGAGCGGCGTACGCCGTAGTCGACGGGCCGACGGTTGTCGGGGTCGACGAGGGACTGCTCCCAGAGCTCGCTGCCCTGGTAGACGTCGGGCACACCGGGCATCGTGATGGCGACCAGCTTGGCGACCACCGCGTTGCTCCAGCCCGCGTCGGCGACCGCCGCCAGCACCTCGTCGACGACGGATCGCACCTCGGGCCGGTCGATCGCGGCGTCGACGCACCGGTGCACGGCGGCCTCGTAGTCCTCGTCGGGGGCGGTCCACGTGGTCCGGTCACCGGCCTCGCGCATCGCCTTCTCGGCGTACCCGTGCAGGCGCTGACGCCAGTCCCCGTCGAGGCCGGCGGCCGGCCAGGCGCCGACGATCGCCTGCCACAGCAGGTTGCCGAAGCCGGGGTCGGGCAGCGGCACGAGGGCGAGGAGCCGGTCGAGGGCGCCCTCCCACAGGTCGGGGACCTCGGCGAGCGCGGTGATCCGGGCCCGCACGTCCTCGCCCCGCTTGGTGTCGTGTGTCGAGAGCGCGGTCATCGCGTGCGGCCACTCGCGCTGGCGGGTGGCCATCGCGTCGTGCCACGTGTCGGCGGTGATCGAGAAGACCGACGGGTCGGCCCCGACCTCGTTGAGCGAGGTGAGACGCGACCACCGGTAGAAGGAGCAGTCCTCGACGCCCTTGGCCATCACCATGCCGGAGGTCTGCTGGAAGCGCAGGGCCGGCGGCTGGGCGGGGTCGGAGAGCACCGGCAGCAGCACGTCGAGGGTGTCCGCCAGGTCGGGTCGCAGCTCCCGGGCGAGCGCGAAGGCCTCGTCCAGGTGCTCGCGGCCGCCGGGCAGGTAGGAGCGGTAGACCGGGAAGCAGGCGACGAGCTCGCCGACGGCGTCCTCGGTGTCGGCGGGCGCGTCCGGGATCGCCACGCGCAGCTCCCGGCCTATGCGCAGCACCTCGGAGCGCAGGATCCCGTCGGCGACGGCGCGCTTGTTGTCGTGGACCATCGCGGCCCAGTCGACGGGTCCGCCGCGCAGCCGCTCGTCCAGCGCGCCGAGGGCCTCCGCGGCGGTCGGGTCGGTGAGGACCCGGTCGATGAGCGCCATCGCGTCGTACCCCGTGGTGCCGGCGGTCGCCCACTCGCGGGGCAGCTCCTCGCCGGGCTCCAGGATCTTCTCGACCAGCACGTAGGCGTCGCCGGTGAGCTCGGCGAGGTCACGGAGGTAGCCCTCGGGGTCGCGCAGGCCGTCCGGGTGGTCGACCCGGAGGCCGTCGACGAGACCCTCGGAGAACCAGCGGCCGATCTCGTCGTGGGAGCGGTCGAACCACTCGCGCTCCTCGACCCGGATCGCGGCCAGGGTGTTGACCGCGAAGAAGCGGCGGTAGTTGAGACCGGCGTCGGCCGTGCGCCACGACACCAGCTCGTAGTGCTGACGGGCGTGCACGTCCTGGGCGGTGAGCCCGAGCTCGTCCATGTCGTCCGCCGTGCCGGGGGCCAGGGGGAAGGCGTGGTCGTGGTAGCTCAGCTGCCCCGCCTCGACCACCAGGTGGTCGATGGTGCCGTCGTCACGGAGGTCGTCGTCGCCCACCACCGGGATGCGCAACCGGCCGCCACCGGCCGCCCAGTCGATGTCGAACGCGTCCGCGTAGTCCGAGGCCTGGCCGTGGGTCAGCACCGACCACCACCACGCGTTGTCGCTGGCGCGCGCCACCCCCACGTGGTTGGGCACGATGTCGACGAGCACGCCCATCCCGAGCCGGTGGGCCTCCGCCGACACCGCCGACAGGCCGGACACCCCGCCGCGGGCGGCGTCGATGCGGCCGTGGTCGGACACGTCGTACCCGTGGTTGCTGTGCGCCTCCGCCGCGAGCAGCGGCGAGAGGTAGACCCAGTCCACGCCGAGGTCGTGGAGGTAGGGAAGCACCCGCGCCGCCTCGTGCAGGTCGAAGTCCTCGGTGATCTGGATCCGGTACGTGCTGACGGGCGTGCGCATGGTGCCTCTCGGTGGGCTCGGCTCGGTCGTGTCGTGTCGGGCTCGGTCGTCCCCGCGTCAGTCCCGGGCGGGTTCAGTCCTGGTCGTGGCGGTGCCGCTCGTCGGCGGCCGGGGTGGCGTCGACGTGGCCGGCGTCGGCGAGCGAGGCCAACGACGCGGCGACCGAGTGGTCGGGCTGCGACTCGGGCTCGGCGTGCTCGCGCAGCACCACGAGGCTGTGGGTCCCCAGGGCGAGCGTCGCGCCCGCCTCCAGGGTCCGCTCCTCGTCGGCCGACCCGCCGGTGTCGATGACGACGTCCCACGCCGCGGCGTACTCGTCGCTCGGCAGGGTCACGTCGGCCGGGCCGTCGGCGTTGAAGTAGAGCAGGAAGTGGTCGTCGGTGATGCTGCCGCCGCGGGCGTCCTTGCCGGCGATGCCGTCACCGTTGAGGTACATCCCGATCGCCTTCTGGCCCTCCCACTTGTCGTCCTCCATGGGGGTGCCGTCGAGCGCCAGCCACACGATGTCGTTGAGCCGCTCGCCGTCGCCGGTGCGCACCGTGTTGCCGGTGAAGAAGCGCTTGCGGTGGAACGTCGGGTGGCTCGCGCGGAGCTTGGCGACCGCGGAGGTGAACTCGATGAGCGGCTTGTCGGCCCGGTCCCAGTGGACCCAGGCGATCTCGCTGTCCTGGGCGTAGGTGTTGTTGTTGCCGTTCTGGGTGCGGCTGAGCTCGTCGCCGTGCAGCAGCATCGGCACGCCCTGGCTGAGCAGCAGGGTGGCGATGTAGTTGCGCTGCTCGCGGGCGCGGGCCTCGAGGATCTCCGGGTCGTCGGTCGGTCCCTCGACGCCGTGGTTCCACGAGCGGTTGTGGCTCTCGCCGTCGTTGTTGTCCTCGCCGTTGGCCTCGTTGTGCTTCTCGTTGTAGGACACGAGGTCGCGCAGGGTGAAGCCGTCGTGGGCGGTGACGAAGTTGATGCTGGCGAACGGCCGGCGACCCGAGTGCTCGTAGAGGTCGGAGGAGCCGGACAGGCGGGACGCGAACTCGCCCAGCGAGGGCTCGCCGCGCCAGAAGTCGCGCACGGTGTCGCGGTAGGCGCCGTTCCACTCGGTCCACTGGGGCGGGAAACCGCCGACCTGGTAGCCGCCGGGGCCGATGTCCCACGGCTCGGCGATCAGCTTGACCTGGCTGACGACCGGGTCCTGCTGCACCATCTCGAAGAAGGTCGAGAGCTTGTCCACCTCGTAGAACTCGCGGGCCAGCGTGGCGGCGAGGTCGAACCGGAAGCCGTCGACGTGCATCTCGGTGACCCAGTAGCGCAGCGAGTCCATGATCAGCTGCACGGAGTGGGGGTGGCGCACGTTGAGGCTGTTGCCGGTCCCGGTGTAGTCCATGTAGTAGCGCTGGTCGTCCTCGACGAGGCGGTAGTACGCCGGGTTGTCGATGCCCTTGAAGCTCAGCGTCGGGCCGAGGTGGTTGCCCTCGGCGGTGTGGTTGTAGACCACGTCGAGAATGACCTCGATGCCGGCGGCGTGCATCGCCTTGACCATCGACTTGAACTCCTGCACCTGCTGGCCCTCCACGCTCGAGGCGTAGTCGGCGTGCGGGGCGAAGAAGCCCAGGGTGTTGTAGCCCCAGTAGTTGCGCAGGCCCTGGTCGAGCAGGGTGGAGTCCTGGACGAACTGGTGGACCGGCATCAGCTCGATGGCGGTGACGCCGAGCTTGGTGAGGTGGTCGGTGATCGCCGGGTGCGCGAGCCCGGCGTACGTGCCGCGCTCGTCCTCGGGCACGTCCGGGTGCAGCTGGGTGAGCCCCTTGACGTGCGCCTCGTAGATGAAGGACTCGTTGTAGGGGATGTTGAGGCGGCGGTCGCCCTCCCAGTCGAAGAACGGGTTGATGACCACGCCGAGGGTCATGTGGGCCGCGGAGTCGTCGTCGTTGCGCGAGTCCGGGTCGCCGAAGTCGTAGCCGAACAGCGACTGGTCCCAGTCGATCTCGCCGCTCGTCGCCTTGGCGTAGGGGTCCAGGAGCAGCTTGTTGGGGTTGCACCGCAGCCCCTGGGCCGGGTCCCACGGACCGTGCACGCGGTAGCCGTAGCGCTGCCCCGGCTGCACGGTGGGGATGTAGCAGTGCCACACGTAGGCGTCGACCTCGGTGACCTCGAGGCGGGTCTCGGTGACCTTGCCGCGGGGGCCGACCTCGAAGAGGCACAGCTCGACGCGCTCGGCGACCTCGCTGAAGAGGGCGAAGTTGGTGCCGCTGCCGTCGAAGGTGGCACCGAGCGGGTAGGGCGTTCCTGGCCAGATCTGCACGGGGCTCCTAGATAGTTGGATCGTTCAAAGACTAGCCGTTCACGCGGGCCGGCCCTCCATCCTGACCACAGGCCTGACGCCACGCACGCGGCCCTGCACCCTTGCGGGTGGAGCCGCGTGTCACCGCCCTCAGCGCCCGTTCTCGCTGAAGTGCTGGTAGTCCTTCGCGGTGCTCCAGCCGCCGCCCCACTCCCAGCCGATCCGCGCGAACGCCGCGATCACCGGACCGGCCGGCACCACCATGCCGGGACGCACCCGGTCCCGCCGGAGGTAGGCGCTGGCCAGCTCCGGCAGCACCACCTCGCCCTTGACGTAGGGGTTCTGGAACGTGTTCACGTCGATCGCGAGGCCGTAGGCGTGCTGGGAGAAGTACGACGCCCCGGTCGCCGCACGGCACACGAAGGCACCCGTCCCGTTGCCGTCCCCGGTGGGCGGCGCGTCCGGGTCGTAGGACCGCACGATGACGACCTGCTCCTGGGGGAAGCGGCGCCGGAACAACGTGCCGAACACGGCCGCGACGTCCTCGGCGGACCGGGCGTTGACCAGCAGCTCCCCGGTGTGCGCGCGGTCGTCGAAGCCCCAGAACTTCAGCCGCACCCAGGCGAGCTCGTCCGCCGCGACCGGGCAGCCCTCCGTCCACGTCGAGCGGGCGACCACCCGGGCGGGCGCCGGGGACACCACCGTGGCGCGGTAGCCCCGGCCCGGGAGCATCGCCACGGTGTCGGGCAGCGTCCAGCGGCGGTGGCGCAGGGCCGGCGGCGTGGGCCGGACCTCGCCGAACCCCGCGTCGGTGCGCGGCAGGTCCCGCGTGCCCAGCCAGGCGGGTGGTCGGGAGCCGAAGCCGGTGGCCGGGGCGTCGATCGTCCCGTCGGTCGGCGGGGCGGGCGCGTGCGTCGTACCGGCGAGGACGAGAGCGGCGACGGCGACCTTGAGCACGCTGGGCAGGCTAGTCGTGCGTCGCTCGTCACGACCGCGTCCACGCGAGGTGACTGGCCGGTAACATGGTGGTCATGACACGCGAGATCTACGACGAGGACCACGAGGCCTTCCGCGCCTCGGTCAAGGAGTTCCTGGACCGCGAGGTGGTCCCCCACCTCGACGAGTACGCCGAGGGCCACGGCCTGAGCCGGGAGTTCTGGCTGTCCGCCGGCAAGCAGGGCTTCCTCGGCCTCGAGATCCCCGAGCAGTACGGCGGGTCCGAGGCGGGCGACTACCGCTTCAACGCCGTCCTCACCGAGGAGCTGGCCAAGGTCAACATGACGCTGCCCTCGTGCCTGGGCATCCACGCCGACATCGTGGCGCCGTACCTCGTGCACCTCACCAACGACGAGCAGAAGGAGCGCTGGCTGCCCCGGTTCTGCTCCGGCGAGCTCCTCACCGCGATCGGCATGACCGAGCCCGGCGGCGGCTCGGACCTGGCCAACCTCAAGACCACCGCGGTCCAGGACGGCGACGACTGGATCATCAACGGCTCCAAGACCTTCATCACCAACGGCGGCAGCGCCGACATGGTCGTCGTCGCGGCCCGCACCAGCCCGGAGAAGAAGGCCAAGGGCATCAGCCTCTTCGGCGTCGACACCTCGCTGGACGGCTTCTCGGTCGGCCGGGTGCTCGACAAGGTCGGCCAGGACGAGTCCGACACCGCCGAGCTCGCCTTCGAGAACGTCCGGGTCAGCAACGCCGACCTGATCGGCCCCCTCGACACCGGCTTCATCTCGATGATGC
>NZ_JBFUMD010000010.1:0-23962 GCF_054049555.1 Nocardioides sp. P5_C9_2 | reverse complement strand
TCCCTGCTCCTGGTGCACGCCGAGGACGGCGACGCGATCTCGCCGTGCGCCCCCGGCCCGGCGTACGCCGGGTTCCTCGCGAGCCGGCCGGACGCGGCCGAGCAACGCGCCATCGACCTGGTCATCGACACGGCCCGGGCCACGGGCGGTCGCGCGCACGTCGTCCACCTCAGCGCCGCKGCCGCCGTGCCCGCCCTGCGCGCCGCCCGGGAGCAGGGCGTCGACGTGTCCGTCGAGACCTGTCCGCACTACCTTCACTTCGACGCCGGGTCGATCCGCGCGGGGGCGACCGAGCTCAAGTGCTGTCCGCCGATCCGCGACGCCGGCAACCGGGACGCGCTGTGGCGCGCCCTCGAGGACGGGGTGATCGACCTCGTGGTCACCGACCACTCGCCGAGCACGGTCGAGCTCAAGGGCGGAGGGGATTTCGCGGGCGCCTGGGGTGGCATCGCCTCGCTCCAGCTCGGGCTGCCCGTCGTCTGGACGAGCGCGCGTGCGCGGGGGCTCGGGCTGGTCGACGTGGCTCGCTGGATGTCCACCGCGCCCGCCGACCGGGTCGGCCTGACCGGCAAGGGCGCGATCGAGGTCGGGGCCGACGCCGACCTGTGCGTGCTGGCGCCCGACGAGGAGCTGGTGGTCGACGTGCGCCGCCTGCACCACAAGAACCCGGTGTCGGCCTATGCCGGGCGTACGCTCACCGGCACCGTGCGCCAGACCTGGCTGCGCGGCGTACCGATCGACCTGGCCGCCGCCCCCCGCGGGCGGCTGTTGAGGAGGGGTGCCGGATGACGTACTGGGTGCCGCGCGGCGGCCTGCCCGCGCAGACCGAGCTGACCACCGACCGGGCCGTGTTCACCGAGGCGTACGCCGTGCTCCCGCGCGGCACCATGCGCGACATCGTGGCCAGCCGGCTGCCCTTCTGGGACCGGACCCGCCTGTGGGTGCTGGCGCGGCCGCTGTCCGGCTTCGCCGAGACCTTCGCGTGGTACRTCGTCGAGGTGTCGCCCGGCGGGGGGAGCGACCTGCCCCGGCCCGCCGAGGAGTCCGCCGAGGGGGAGGAGTCCGTGCTGTTCGTGGTCGACGGGACGGTCTCGCTCGAGGTGGACGGGATCGGCCACCGCGTCGGGCCCGGCGGCTACGCCTACCTCTCGGCCGAGTCCCGGTGGGCCCTGCACAACCGGGGCGACGCCACCGCGACCTTCCACTGGATCCGCAAGGCCTACGAGCGGGTGGACGGCGTCGAGGTGCCCGCGTCCTTCGTGACCCACGAGGCCGACGTGCCCGTCCGGCCGATGCCGGACACCGAGGGCGCGTGGGGCACCCAACGGTTCGTGGACCCCGACGACGTCCGCCACGACATGCACGTCAACATCGTCAGCTTCGAGCCCGGGGGCGCGATCCCGTTCCCGGAGACCCACGTGATGGAGCACGGCCTCTACGTCCTGGAGGGCAAGGCGGTCTACCTGCTCAACAAGGACTGGGTCGAGGTGCAGGCCGGCGACTTCATGTGGCTGCGGGCGTTCTGTCCCCAGGCCTGCTACGCCGGGGGGCCGGGACGGTTCCGCTACCTGCTCTACAAGGACGTCAACCGGCATCCGCGACTTCACCCCCGCATGTGACCCCGGTCACGTAGATTCGGGGTCGGGGGGTAGCGCATGTCGGATCCGCACGTCATCGTCAACGGGCAGGCACGCCCGCTCGCCGGTGTGCCCGCGCACACCAACGCGCTCGACCTCGTGCGCGGCCTCGGGCTGACCGGCGCCAAGGAGGGCTGTGCCGAGGGGGAGTGCGGCGCCTGTGCGGTGCTGGTGCTGCGGCCCGACGGCGACGGCAGCCGGTGGACCCCGGTCAACGCCTGCCTGGTCCCCGCGGCCTCCCTCGACGGGCAGGAGGTCGTCACCGCCGAGGGCCTCGGCAGTCCCGACGACCTGCACCCGGTGCAGTCCGAGCTCGCGGAGCGCGGCGGCTCCCAGTGCGGCTACTGCACACCGGGCTTCGTCTGCTCGATGGCCGCCGAGTACTACCGGCCCGGCCGCGCGGACGGCTTCGACGTCCACGCCCTGAGCGGCAACCTGTGTCGCTGCACGGGCTACCGACCGATCCGCGACGCCGCGAACGCCCTCGGCACGCCGCCCGGCGGGGACGCCCTGGCCGAGCGGCAGCAGCGGCCGGCGCCACCCCCGGTGCCGACCCGGATCGACGGCTTCGCCCGTCCCGCCGACCTCGCCGGGGCGCTGCGCCTGCTGCGGGACCACCCCGACGCCACGGTCGTCGCGGGCGCCACCGACCTCGGTGTCGAGGTCAATCTCCGCGGCCGTCGCCCGGCGTACGTCGTGGCGATCGACCGCCTGCCCGAGCTGCGGCAGGTCTCGTCGGGGGACCCGGTCGAGATCGGGGCGGCGCTCACCCTGAGCGAGGTGGAGGCCCTGCTCGGCGGAGCGGTGCCGCTGCTCGACGAGGTGTGGCCGCAGTTCGCCTCCCGCCTGATCCGCAACGGCGCGACCATCGGCGGCAACCTGGGCACCGCGTCGCCGATCGGTGACCTGGCACCCGCCCTGCTGGCCCTGGACGCGACCGTGGTGCTGGCGTCGCTGGACGGCGAGCGCGAGGTGCCGCTGTCGGCCCACTTCACCGGCTACCGCGAGACCGTCCGTCGCCCCGACGAGCTGGTCCGGTCGGTGCGGGTCCCACGGCCGCTCCCGGGCCTCACCGCGTTCCACAAGGTCGCGAAGCGACGGTACGACGACATCTCGAGCGTCGCTGTCGGCTTCGGCCTCGACGTCGTCGACGGCACCGTCGTGCGGGCGCGGATCGGGCTGGGTGGTGTGGCCGCGACGCCGATCCGCGCGCGGGCGACGGAGGCCGCCCTCGAGGGGCGGTCCTGGACCGACGAGACCGTCGAGGCGGCGGCGGAGGTGCTGCGCGACGAGGGCACGCCGATCGACGACCAGCGGGCCAGCGCGGCGTACCGCTCGGCGATGCTGGGCAACGCGCTGCGTCGGCTGTGGGCGGAGACGTCGTCGCCCGGTGCGGCAGCGGGAGGGGTGTCGCGATGAGTGTCGGCTCGGCCCTGCCCCACGAGAGCGCCGCCCTGCACGTCACCGGGCACGCGCTCTACACCGACGACCTCGTGCACCGCACCCGGGACGTCCTGCACGCGCACCCGGTGTGCTCGCCGCACGCCCACGCCCGGGTCACCCGCCTCGACCCCGCGCCCGCGCTCGAGGTCGACGGCGTGGTCAGGGTGCTCACCGCAGCGGACGTGCCGGGGGTCAACGACGCCGGGGTCAAGCACGACGAGCCGCTCTTCCCCGACGAGGTGATGTTCGTCGGGCACGCGGTCTGCTGGGTGCTGGGGGAGACCCTGGAGGCCGCCCGGCTCGGCGCCGCCGCCGTCGAGGTCGACTACGAGCCGCTCCCGGCCGTCGTCGCGCTGACCGAGGCCATCGGGGCCGGCAGCTTCCAGGGCGGTCGACCCGTCGTCGGCCGCGGCGACACCGAGGCGGCTCTCGCGGGGGCGACCCGCGTGTTCAGCGGCACCACCGAGATGGCGGGCCAGGAGCACTTCTACCTCGAGACCCACGCCGCGCTGGCGCTGGTGGACGAGGGCGGTCAGGTGTTCGTGCAGAGCAGCACCCAGCACCCGTCCGAGACGCAGGAGATCGTGGCGCACGTCCTCGGCCTCCACAACCACGAGGTCACCGTGCAGTGCCTGCGCATGGGTGGCGGGTTCGGCGGCAAGGAGATGCAGCCGCACGGGTTCGCCGCGATCGCGTCCCTCGGAGCCACGCTCACCCGACGTCCGGTCCGCCTCCGCCTCACCCGCACGCAGGACATGACCATGACCGGCAAGCGCCACGGCTTCCACGCCCAGTGGCGCGTCGGCTTCGACGACGACGGCCGGCTGCAGGCGCTCGAGGCCACCCTGACCTCCGACGGCGGCTGGAGCCTCGACCTCAGCGAGCCGGTGCTGGCGCGGGCGCTGTGCCACGTCGACAACGCCTACTGGATCCCGCACGTCCTCCTGCACGGCCGGGTCGCCCGCACCCACAAGACGTCCCAGACCGCGTTCCGGGGCTTCGGGGGGCCCCAGGGCATGCTGGTCGTGGAGGACGTCCTCGGCCGCTGCGCACCGCTGCTCGGCATCGACCCCGCCGAGCTGCGGCGGCGCAACTTCTACGTCGAGGGCCAGACCACGCCGTACGGGCAGCCGGTGCGCCACCCGGAGCGGGTGCTGCGCGCCTGGGAGCAGGTCGTCGCCACCGGACGGGTCGCCACCCGGTCGGCGGAGGTCGCCGCGTTCAACGCCGCCCACCCGCACACCAAGCGCGGGCTCGCCGTGACGCCCGTCAAGTTCGGCATCTCGTTCAACTTCACCGCCTTCAACCAGGCCGGTGCGCTGGTGCACGTCTACAAGGACGGCTCGGTGCTCATCAACCACGGCGGCACCGAGATGGGCCAGGGCCTGCACACCAAGATGCTGCAGGTCGCGGCGACGTCCCTCGGCGTACCCCTCGCCCGCGTCCGGCTCGCGCCCACGCGGACCGACAAGGTGCCCAACACCTCGGCCACGGCCGCCAGCTCCGGTGCCGACCTCAACGGCGGCGCGGTCCGGGACGCCTGCGACCAGATCCGTACCCGGTTGACGGAGCTCGACGCCGGGCGCGGGCTGCCCTGGGAGGAGCTGGTCCGCGAGGCGTACTTCGGCCGAGTGCAGCTGTGGGCCGCGGGCTTCTACCGGACCGAGGGCATCCACTGGGACTCCACGGCGATGCAGGGCCACCCGTTCAAGTACTTCGCGTACGGCGTCGCCGCCACCGAGGTGGAGATCGACGGATTCACCGGCGCCCACCGCACGCGCCGGGTGGACATCGTGCACGACGTGGGCGACAGCCTCTCCCCGCTGGTCGACCTCGGACAGGTCGAGGGTGGCTTCGTGCAGGGCGCCGGCTGGCTGACCCTGGAGGACCTGCGCTGGGACGAGTCCCACGGACCCGGTCGGGGGCGGCTCACCACGCAGGCCGCCAGCACCTACAAGCTCCCGAGCCTCAGCGAGCTCCCCGAGGAGCTGAACGTCGCGTTCCTCGAGCGTGCCCACGAGGACGGGGTCGTCTTCGGGTCGAAGGCCGTCGGGGAACCGCCCCTGATGCTCGCCCTGTCCGTCCGGGAGGCCCTGCGGCAGGCCGCGGCGGCCTTCGGTCCCGCCGGCACCAGCGTCGACCTTCCCTCGCCGGCGACTCCGGAGGCGGTGTTCTGGGCCGTCGAGCGCGCGCGTGGCTCGGGCGAGCACCACGTCGTCGAGGGTCTCCCGGGTCTCGTCCCGGACCGCCCGGACCCGGCCGCCCCGGCACTGCACCCGCGGTCCGAGCAGGTCGCCCCCGCCCACGCCGCGTCGGAGGTGTGAGGTGCGCTGGGTCGGGGCTGTCGAGCTGCTGCGGACCGAACGTCGCGCCGGGGTCCTCGTCACCGTCGCCGGGGTGCGCGGCCACGCGCCCCGCGAGGCCGGGGCGAAGATGGTGGTGGCCGCGGAGGAGACCTGGGGGACCATCGGGGGCGGCAACCTGGAGGAGACCGCGGTGACCCGGGCGCGGGTCCTGCTCGGGGAGCCGCAGTCAGGGCCGGAGGAGCTGGTCCTCGGGCTCACCGACAAGACGCGCACCGACCACGGCCGCCAGTGCTGCGGCGGGGAGGTCACCGTCCTGCTCGAGCCGCTGCCCGTCGTGCCGGCGGTCGCGATCGTCGGGGTGGGCCACGTCGGCCTGGAACTGGCCCGGATCCTGGCGCGGCACGACCTGGACCTGCACCTCGTCGACTCCCGCGCCGAGCAGCTGGCCGACGGACGGCTGGCCTGCCTCGCCGACGCGGAGGCGCGGGTCGAGGTCCACCACTCGCCGGTGCCGGAGCTCGCCCTCGGCTCGGTCCCCGCGGGCACCCATGTGCTCGTGATGACCCACGACCACGCCGAGGACCTCGCCGTCTGCGACGCGGCCCTGCGCTGCGGCCACCTGGGCAGCATCGGGCTGATCGGCTCCGCGGCCAAGTGGGTCCGCTTCCGCTCCGGGCTCCTCGTCGAGGGCCACGACGAGACGGCGATCGCGCGCATCGAGTGCCCGATCGGTGACGCCACGCTCGGCGACAAGTCGCCGCCAGCCATCGCGCTGGGGGCGGCGTCGGCGCTGCTGCGGCGCTTCGCGTCGGAGCGATCCCGGGCCGACGCATGACACCGGCCCCGGTCCTGTACCGGGTACGGGCCTACGACACCCCCGACGACCCCTTCGCCGAGCAGGCCACGGGGCCGGGCTTCCGGTACGACGACGACCTGGGCCTGCTCGTCTCGTCCGGGGGCACGATCACGACGCGAGGTCCCTTCGCCGCGGTGGCCGCGGCCCACCCGCTCGCGCCGGTGATCGACCTGCGGGCAGGGATCCTGCTGCCCGGCCTGGTCGACGCGCACGCGCACTTCCCGCAGGTCCGCATCATCGGGGCGCTCGGGATGCCGCTGCTGGAGTGGCTGGAACGCTGTGCCCTGCCGGAGGAGCAGAACCTGGCGGCGACCGACTACGCGRCACGGATCGCGGCGGAGTTCGTCGCCGGGCTGGTGTCCGCGGGCACGACGACCTCGCTGGTGTTCGGATCGCACTTCGCCACGGCCGTGGACACGCTGTTCGCGGAGGCCTCGCGCTTCGGGCTGCGCCTGACCAGCGGGGTGGTCGTCAGCGACCGGATGCTGCCGGACCCGCTGCTCACCACCCCCGAGCGGGCGCACGCGGAGGCCGTGGAGCTGGCGTCGCGCTGGCACGGTCGCGGGCGGGCCCGGTACGCCGTCACGCCCCGCTTCTCGCTGTCCGCCTCAGATCCCATGCTGGCCTCGTGCGCGGCGGTGATGGCCGACGTTGAGGGCGCCCTGTTCACCTCGCACGTCAACGAGAACCTCACCGAGGTGGCCACCGTGCGTGGCCAGTTCCCGCACCGCACGGGGTACGTCGACACCTATGACCACCACGGCCTGCTCGGGCCCCGGTCGGTCCTGGCGCACAACGTGCACCCGCTCGACGCCGAGCTCGGTGTGCTCGCCGCCCGCGGCACGGCGGTGGCGCACTGCCCGAGCAGCAACTCGGCCCTCGGCTCGGGGCTGTTCCGCATGCGTCGACACGTCGAGGCGGGAGTGCGGGTGGCGCTGGGCTGCGACGTGGGCGCCGGCACCGGCTTCTCGATCTTCAAGGAGGGGCTCCAGGCCTACTTCGTGCAGCGGCTCCTCGGCGACGAGGGACTGCCGCTGGCACCCGGTCACCTCCTGCACCTGAGCACCGCGGCCGGCGCGGCGGCCCTCGGGCTCGCGGACGTCGTGGGCGACCTCTCCGAGGGCAAGGCGTTCGACGCGATCTGCCTGCGCCCACCCGTCGGCACCGCCCTCGACATCGGTCTGCGGCACGCCGGCTCGGCGGAGGAGGCACTGGGCAAGGTCTTCGCGCTGGCCAGCGACGCCGACGTGGCCGACGTCTGGGTGGGAGGCGAGCAGATCGCCTCGGGTGGGTTCCTGCGTCCGGTGTCAGTCGGGGAGCAGCTCGGTGCGCTCGGCGGCCAGCAGCACCGCGCCCACCAGTGACGCGCGCTCGCCGAGCTCGGAGGCCACCACCGGGGTCGAGGCCACCGCGTCCAGTGCGTGGCGACGCAGCCCGATGCGGGCCGAGTCGAGGAGCAGGTCCTCGGCGCGGGCCATCTCACCGCCCACCACCACCAGGGCGGGGTTGAGCAGGTTGACCACGCTCGCCAACGCCCAGCCCAGGTGCAGGCCGGCGTCCTCGAGGGCGCGCAGGGCCGAGACGTTGCCCTCGCGGGCGGCCCGGACGATGTCGTCGACCGACGCGCCCGGCAGCTGGAGCCCCATCATCGCCTGGAGCGCGCCGGTCGAGGTGTAGGCCTCCAGGCAGCCTCGGCTGCCACACCGGCACACCGGTCCGTTCTCGTCGAGGGTGAGGTGGCCGATCTCGCCGGCGGTGCCGCCGCTGCCGTGGAAGAGCCGGTCGTCGAGCACGATGCCGGCGCCGACTCCCGAGGAGACCTTGACGAACACCGAGCTGTCGTGGCCCCGGGCCACCCCGTGCCGGTGCTCGGCCAGGGCGCCGAGGTTGGCGTCGTTGTCGATGTGCACCGTCGCCCCGAAGCGCTCCCGGGCGGACTCGGGGGCGTTGACGCCGACCCAGCCGGGAAGGATGGCCGACGACCGGACGATGCCCTCCGTCATGGGGGCGGGCAGGCCGAGGCCGATCGTGCGGATGGCTGCCCGGTCCAGACCAGCGCCGGCGAGCAGCTGCTCGAGCAGGTCGTGGGCCCGGTCGAGGCCGTCGGTGTGGAGGTGCCCGGCGTTGAGCGTGGACCGCTCCTCGGCGAGCAGGGTGCCGGTGAGGTCGCCGAGGGCGACCGCCACGTGGCTGTGACCGAAGTCGATGCCGGCCACGAGGCCGGCCGACCGCGCCAGGGCGACCGTCGTACCCCTCCTGCCCCGACCCGGCTCGACCTCCAGGAGGCCGCCCGCCGAGAGCTCGCGCACGATGTTGGACACCGTGGCCGGTGCCAGGCCCGTCTGTCGGGCGATGTCCGCCTGCGACACGGGCTCGCCCGCCTCCTGACCCCGCAGCACGTCCACGACGCGCTGGAGGTTGGCCGTACGCAACGAGGCGGTCGACCCGGGGGATGACATGGAGGAACTGTGGGCCACGGAGCCCCTTGTCGTCAAGAGATGTGCATAAGCGCCCCAATGCAACGTTTGGGTATGAGTTTGTGTTCATGACTTGACGACTAGCGTGTGACTCACCACACTCAGAGGACCTTCACATCGGCCCGTCGCTCGGCGGGCCCAGGCCAGCCCAGGAGACCTCATGCCCCGCTCCATCCACCGCGTCGCCGCCAGCGGCGCTGCCCTGCTCTTCGGCGCCGCGGCCCTGACCGCCTGTGGTGCCAACGACGACCAGTCCGGCGGCGACTCCGCCAGCGGCGGTGGCGACAGCAAGGTCATCGCCCTGCTGCTCCCCGAGTCCAAGACCACCCGTTACGAGGCGTTCGACAAGCCGCTGTTCACGGACGCGGTCGCCAATCTCTGCAGCGACTGCGAGGTCGTCTACTACAACGCCGACCAGGACGAGGCCAAGCAGACCCAGCAGGTCGACACCGCCATCTCCGAGGGTGCCAGCGTCGTCGTGCTCGACCCGGTCAACGGCGCCGGTGCCGGCGGCATGGTCCAGTCCGCGCAGGACTCGGGCGCGTCGGTCATCGCCTACGACCGCTTCATCGCCGAGGCCGACTACTACATGTCCTTCGACAACGAGACCGTCGGCAAGATGCAGGCCGAGGCGCTCGTCGAGGCGATGGGCGACAAGGGCAGCATCCTGATGCTCAACGGTGCCCCGAGCGACCCCAACGCCGCGCAGTTCAAGGCCGGCGCGCACGGCGTCCTGGACGAGAGCAACGTCAAGATCCTCGAGGAGTACGACAACCCCGACTGGAGCCCGGAGAACGCGCAGACGTTCGTCACCGACCAGCTGAGCAAGTACGACGCGTCGGAGATCAACGGCGTCTACGCCGCCAACGACGGCCAGGCCGGTGGCGTGGTCGCCGCCCTCACCGGTGGCGGCGTCGCGGCCGACGCCCTGCCGCCCATCACCGGCCAGGACGCCGAGGTGGCCGCGATCCAGCGGATCCTCGCCGGCCAGCAGGCGATGACCATCTACAAGCCCATCCCGATCGAGGCGGAGACCGCCGCTGAGGTCGCGGTGGCGCTGGCCAACGGCGACGACGTGCCCAACCCGACCGAGACCGGCATCGACCAGACCGACTACGAGGGTGTGCCGTCGTACATCTTCACCCCGATCGTCGTCACGAAGGACAACGTCAACGACACGATCATCGCCGACGGCTTCTACTCGGCCGACGACATCTGCACCGGCGAGTACGCCAAGGCGTGCGAGGCGGCTGGCATCTCCTGATGTCCACCACTGCTACACACCGTGCGCCGGCCGGGGAGGTCGTTCTCTCCCTGGCCGGCGTCACCAAGCGCTTCGGTGCCGTCCAAGCCCTCTCGGACGTCCACATGGACGTCCGGGCGGGCGAGGTCGTCGCCCTGGTCGGCGACAACGGCGCCGGCAAGTCCACGCTCGTCAAGGTGATCTCGGGGGTCTACACGCCCGACGATGGGCACATCACCTTCGACGGCTCGCCCATGCGGGCCAGTGGCCCGGCAGAGGCCCAGGCCCTCGGCATCGCCACCGTCTTCCAGGACCTCGCGCTGTGCGACAACCTCGACGTGGTGGCCAACCTGTTCCTCGGCCAGGAGAAGACCGCGGGCCCCTTCATCAACGAAGTCCACATGGAGAAGGAGGCGTGGCGGCTGCTGCGCACCCTCTCCGCCAAGATCCCCAGCGTCCGGATCCCGATCGCGTCCCTCTCGGGCGGCCAGCGCCAGACCGTCGCCATCGCGCGCAGCCTGGTCGGCAGCCCCAAGGTGGTCATGCTCGACGAGCCCACCGCCGCGCTGGGCGTCGCCCAGACCGCGGAGGTGCTCAACCTCATCGAGCGGCTGCGTGAGCACGGCCTCGGCGTCATCCTGATCAGCCACAACATGGCCGACGTCCAGGCCGTCGCGGACCGCATCGTCGTGCTGCGCCTGGGCAAGAACGCCGCGGAGTTCAACGTCGAGGAGGCCTCGACCGCCGAGCTGGTGGCGGCCATCACCGGTGCGTCCGACAACGTGGTCGCCGCCCGCGCCTCGCGGGGACAGGCCACCGACCCGACCACGACCACCGAAGGAGGCCACGATGGCTGACGAGACCCCCGGCTCCGCCGTCGCCGCCGACCTCGCCGACGAGCGGCTCATCCGCACCGAGGGGCTGTCGGGATACTTCCGGCTGTTCGTCAACCGCCTCAAGTCCGGAGAGCTCGGCAGCCTGCCGGTGGTCATCGGGCTGATCCTCATCAGCATCGGCTTCTACAGCGCGGAGCCGCGGTTCCTCTCCTCGCGCAGCATCGTGTCGATCACCCAGTTCGCGGCGCCGATCGGCATCATCGCGCTGGGCATCGTGCTGGTGCTGCTGCTCGGTGAGATCGACCTGTCGGTGGGCTCCGTCAGCGGCTTCACCGCCGCGATCATGGCCGTCCTGCTGGTCAACAAGGGGCAGTCCGAGGTGATCGCGATCCTCGCGGCGATCGTGGTCGGCGTGGCCATCGGTGCCTTCTACGCCCTGCTCTACAACCGGCTGGGGGTCCCCTCCTTCGTCTTCTCGTTGGCGGGACTCCTCGGCTTCCAGGGCGCACTGCTCTACGTGCTCGGCACGCAGGGCACGATCAACCTGCCCTCGGACTCGTTCCTGGTGCAGTTCACCCGGTTCGAGTTCCTGTCCCCGGCCGTGTCCTACGTCCTGGTCGTGCTCATCGCGCTCCTGTACGTCGGGACGCAGCTGCGGACGATCCGGCAGCGAGCCGCGGCCGAGCTCAGCGCCCCGTGGCTGCCGCTCGTGCTCATCAAGGGTGGCGCGCTGCTCGTCGGGCTCGGGTTCCTCACCTACTACGTCAACATCGACCGCGGGTGGAGCTACCTGTGGCTCTTCTTCGCGCTCATGGTCGTGCTGATGGACCTCGCGCTGCGCCGGACCCGTTGGGGCCGGCACGTCTTCGCGGTCGGCGGCAACGAGGAGGCATCTCGTCGCTCCGGCATCAAGGTCGACCGGGTCTACCTGTCGGTCTTCGTGCTCTGCTCGGCGCTGGCGGCGGTCGGTGGTCTCCTGGCCGCCGGTCTGCAGACCAGCGTCTCGCAGGCGAGCGGCACGACCGACACCAACCTGACGGCCATCGCGGCCGCGGTGATCGGCGGCACGTCGCTCTTCGGTGGCCGCGGGTCGGCGTACTCCGCGATGCTCGGCATCATCGTCCTGCAGGCGATCCAGACGGGCCTCAACCTGGTCGGTGTGGATTCCTCGGTGCGCTTCATGGTCACCGGGGCAGTGCTGCTGCTGGCCGTGACGATCGACTCCGTGTCGCGTCGCGCTCGTACCTCGAGCGGTCGCGGCTGATCGGTCGGTGAGGGGGCGCATACGATGTGCCGCGATGCGCCCCCTCACCACCGTCCCCACCCTCCTCGCCGTCCTGCTGGGATGCGGCCTGCTCGGCGGCTGCACCGGTGAGGACCCCACCGTCGTCGCCCTCCTCGTGGCCGACGGGTCGCAGCGGCTCGAGCCGCCGGTCGACGTGGACGCCTTCGAGGCCCGCGTCGAGGCCAGCTGCGAGGAGTGCACCGTGCGGGTGTACGACGCCGAGGGGAACGCGGCCACGCAGGCGTCCCAGGCCGACGAGGCGCTCGCCGACAGTGCTGACGTCATCGTCCTCGACCCGGTCGAGGTCGAGGAGGCCGAGGCCCTCGTCGGGGGCGGTGAGGACGAGGTCCCCGTCGTCGCCCACACGACGCTCGTGCCGGGCGCCGACCGTTTCGTCGGGGTCGCCGAGCCGATCACCTCGGAGCAGGGCGGACCCCCCGCGGACTCCGACCTCGAGGCGGCGCGACAGCTCGTGAAGGGCTCCCGCCGCTCGATGCTGCACGTGCCGGCCACCGCGATGAGCGAGCAGGCGGCCGACGTGGCCGTCGGGATCCTCGCGGACGACGAGGTCGAGGGGGCCGAGGACCACGAGGGAGTCCCCTCGTGGCTGTACGAGATGACCGAGGTCCGGCTGGCGCAGCTCACGAGCGTCCTCGTGCGCGAGGGCGTCGTGACCATCGACGAGCTCTGCGCCGGGTCCACGGCGCGCCGGTGCGAGCGGCTCGGTTTCGTCTAGGTTGGCGAGATGACCGAGACCCCTCCACCCGGACCGCGGCCCGCGCGTCGCGACGTACTCATGATGGGCGCCGGTGTGGTGCTCGGTGCGGCGGGCGTGGGCGCCGGGTGGGCGTGGACGGCCCGCGACGCGGACCCGCCCGCGGCAGAGGCGGAGCCGGAGGAAGCGGCGCCGGCAGAGCCGGCCGCACCCGAGCCGCTCCGCTTCGTCAGCAGCCAGCTCACGGCCCCTGAGGCGAAGGTCTGGTCCAAGGACGGAGCCACCGTGGCGACCGGCCTGCTCTTCACCACTCCACGCACCCCCGTCTTCCGTGGCGTCGTCTACGACGACCGCGCGCAGCCGGTGTGGATCGAGCCCGACGGCAACGCCGCCACGGACCTGCGGGTCCAGACCTACCGCGGTCGTCCCGTGCTCACCTACTGGACCGGCGAGATCAAGGAGGGCACCGGCAACGGCAAGGGCGTCATCCTCGACGAGCGCTACCTGCCGGTGGCCGAGGTGCGCTGCGGCCACGGGGTGCTGGCCGACATCCACGAGTTCCAGCTGACGTCGCGGGGGACCGCGCTGCTCACGTCGTACCCGACCATCCCCTACGACCTGAGCCCGATCGGCGGTCCGGTGGACGGCTACGTCTGGGGCGGTCGGCTGCAGGAGGTCGACGTGGCGACGGGGGRGGTGCTGCTGGACTGGGAGGGGCTCGACCACATCGACCTCACCGAGACCTACCGCGAGATCGACGACACGGGCACTGCCGCGCTGCCCTTCGACCCCATCCACGTCAACTCGATCGAGGAGGACGGTGACGGGCTGCTGATCTCGGGTCGGCACACGAGCGCGCTCTACCGGATCGACCGGCGGACCGGCGAGGTGCTCTGGCGCTTCGGAGGGAGGAAGAGCGACTTCGAGGTCCCGCAGGGCGGGGAGTTCGGGTGGCAGCACGACCTGCGACGCCAGCCCGACGGCTCGATCACCATCTACGACAACCACGACAACGCCACGGAGACCGACGCGGTGTCGGCGGCGCTGCGCTTCGAGCTCGACGAGGAGGCGATGACCGCCACGCTCGTGCAGGCCCTGCGCCACGAGGACCGGTACGGCTACGCGATGGGCAACGCGCAGCACCTCGACGACGGTCACGTGCTGGTCGGGTGGGGGATGGACCCCTATGCGACCGAGTTCGACGCGGATGGCGAGGTGGTCTTCGAGCTCTCCGGCCTCGGTCTCGGCTCCTACCGGTCCTACCGGTTCCCGTGGCGCGGGCRTCCGGTCACGGCCCCCGACCTCGTCGTGGCGGACGGATCGGCACACCTCTCCTGGAACGGTGCCACCGAGGTGGCGGCCTGGCGGGTGCTCGCGGGTCCCCGGGCCTCCGGGCTGGCGCCCCTCGGGGAGACGCGGCGCGACGGCTTCGAGACCGTGGTCGCCCTCGAGACCGGCACCCGGGTCGTGCGTGCGGAGGCGCTGCACGCCGACGGTCGGGTCCTCGGGCGCACCCGGACCGTCCGGGTCTGACACGGGGTCCGGACACCCGGCGTTCACCGCGGGTCCCTAGGGTGCGGGGAGACATCACCCGACTCGGAGGTCCCTGATGAGCCGTACCACCCTGAGACGTTCCACCCTGCTCGGCGCCGGACTGGTGACGGCGCTGGCGATCAGCGCGCTCTCCCCGGCCCAGGCCGATCGCGGCCACGGCCACGGCCACGGCGACGGCCACGGCGAAGGCCGCGGCGTGCGCGAGGCCGTGCGCTTCTCCACGTTCAACGCCTCGCTCAACCGCGCCACGGCCGGCGGTCTGGTCGCCGACCTCTCCGACCCGGACGCCGGCACCGGCGCCGTGCGCCAGGCGCAGAACGTCGCCGAGACCGTCCAGCGGACCCGTCCCGACGTGCTCCTGGTCAACGAGTTCGACTACGACCCCGCCGCCGTCGACCTCTTCCGCGACAACTTCCTGGAKGTCGGCCACCACGGGGCCGCCCCGATCGAGTACCCCTACGCCTACGTCGCGCCGGTCAACACCGGGGTGCCGAGCGGCCACGACCTCAACAACGACGGTCGGATCGGCGGGGGYGACGACGCGTTCGGCTTCGGGCTGTTCCCCGGCCAGTACGGCATGGTCGTCTACTCCCGGTATCCGATCGACACCGACGCGGTGCGGACCTTCCAGACGTTCCGCTGGGCCGACATGCCCGGCGCCCTGCTCCCCGACGACCCGGCCACGCCCGAGCCGGCCGACTGGTACTCCGCCGACGAGCTCGAGGACGTCCGCCTCTCCTCCAAGTCGCACTGGGACGTGCCGATCGAGATCGGCGACGAGACCGTGCACTTCCTCGTGTCGCACCCGACGCCGCCCACCTTCGACGGCCCGGAGGACCGCAACGGCCTGCGCAACCACGACGAGATCCGCTTCTGGGCCGACTACGTCGCGCCCAACGCCCAGCGCTCGGCGTACGTCTACGACGACGAGGGTCGGTACGGCGGACTGGCCCGCGGCGAGCGGTTCGTCATCGCCGGTGACCAGAACGCGGACCCGGTGGACGGCGACTCCGTCGACCACGCGATCGACCAGCTGCTGCACCACTCGCGGATCCGCGACCCTCGTCCCACCGCGGCCGGTGGGGCCGAGGCCGTCGACCAGGGCGGCGCCAACCTGACCCAGCGGGGCGAGCCGGCGCTGGACACCGCCGACTTCGCCGACGGCGCCCCGGGCAACCTGCGCGTCGACTACGTCCTGCCGTCGAAGGGCACCCACGTGGTCGGTTCGGGGATCTTCTGGCCCGTCGACTCCGACCCGCTCTACTACCTGACGGGCGACTACAGCCCGGCCGCGTACCCCTTCACCGGGGTGCCGACCTCCGACCACCGCCAGGTGTGGCTCGACGTGCGCTACTGATCCGATCGCCGCGCTCGGGAGGGCGATGGGGAGGTGGTGGCCTCAGTAGGTGGCGGCGCACGACGGGCTGGTCGTCGGTCCGGCTGTCGCGCGCCGCCAGTTGGTGGGCAGGCCGGTGGGTCGGCTGTCGCGCGCCGCCAGTTGGTGGGCGGGCCGGTGGGTCGGCTGTCGCGCGCCGCCAGTTGGTGGGCGGGCCGGTGGGTCGGCTGTCGCGCGCCGCCAGTTGGTGGGCGGGCCGGTGGGTGGCCTCAGTAGGTGGCGGCGTACGACGTACTGGCGGTCGGTCCGGCTGTCGCGCGCCGCCAGTTGGTGAGCGGGCCGCCAGGGCGCGGCAGCAGGTGGCGGCCGACGACGTGCTGGTCGTCGGTCCGGCTGTGGCGCGCCGCCAGTTGGTGGGCGGGTCGGCGGTCCGGCTGTCGCGCGCCGCCAGTTTGTGAGCCGGGCCGGCGGTCCTCAGCGGGCGGCGGAAGGCGGCGCGGGGATCCAGGGCGCGGCAGCAGGTGGCGGCGTACGACGTACTGGCGGTCGGTCCGGCTGTCGCTGGCCGCCAGTTGGTGAGCGGGCCGCCAGTTGGTGGGCGGGCCGCCAGTTGGTGGGCGGGTCGCCAGGGCGCGGCAGCAGGTGGCGGCGTACGACGTGCTGGTCGTCGGTCCGGCTGTCGCCCGCCGCCAGTCCGCGGCCGGCGGCGAATCGCGATCCCGTCAGTGCACCGTCTCGATGGGCGCCTCGATCTCGTCGAGGGTGAGGTGGTGGTCGTCCCGGTCGAGCGTGCTCGGCCACCAGATCTTGCCGCCGAGGTCCATGTTGATCGCGGTGACCAGCACGGACCGGACGATCATCGTGTCCAGGATGACGCCGAGGGCCACGGCGACGCCCAGCTCGGCGAGGAACACGACGGGGATGGTGCCCAGCACCAGGAACGTCGCTGCGAGCACCAGTCCGGCGCTGGTGATGACGCCACCCGTGGAGGTCAGGGCGACGAGGGCGCCCTTGCGGGTGCCGTAGTGCATCGTCTCCTCACGCACTCGCGTCATCAGGAAGATGTTGTAGTCGATGCCCAGAGCCACGAGGAACACGAACGCGAACAGCGGGAAGCCGGGGTCGGACCCGGCGAAGCCGAAGACGTACTCGAACAGCATCGCGGAGATGCCGAGCGCGCCCCCGAAGGAGAGCACGACGGTGGCGATCAGGATGAGCGGCGCCACGACCGCGCGCAGCAGGGCCATCAGGATCAGGAACACCAGGAGCAGGATGATCGGGATGATGACGACGTTGTCGTGGTTGGAGGCGTTCTTGGTGTCCAGGAAGAAGGCCGAGTTGCCCCCCACGAGCGCATTCGCGCCGTCGACGGCGTGGACGGCGTCCCGGACCCGCTCGACGGTCGCGAAGGCTTCGGGCGATGCCGGGTCGGACCCGATGGCGGCCTCCACGAACGTGACGTCCCCGGAGGTGACCGCCGGCTTGGGCGGCTCGACGTTGTCGAGGCCCTCCATGGCCGCGGCGATCGCGTCCTCGCTCCCGGCGTTGGCCACCACCATGACCGTGTTGGACTGGTCGACCAGGCCGGCGTCGACCAGCACGTTCTGGCCGGTGACCGACTGGAACTCCTGGGTGTAGGAGTCCTCCGTCGACAGGCCGTTGGTGTCCAGGCGCAGCAGGCCCAGGCAGGCGATGGCCAGGATCACCGAGGTGACGACCCACACCTTGCGCGGCCGGGGCACGATCCAGCGCCCGACCTTGGCCCAGATCCCGGTCTGCGTCGGCTCGGCCGAGCCGAATCCCGGGCGTCGCGGCCAGAAGATCCAGCGCCCGGTGATCACCAGGAGCGCGGGCAGCAGGGTGATCATCACCAGGAACGTGACGGCGATGCCGATGGCGGCGATCGGGCCGAGGCCGGCGGTGGAGTTCATCTCGGCGAAGAGCAGGCACAGCATGCCGAGCGCGACGGTGGCGGCACTCGCGAAGAGGGCCGGCGCGGCGCGGTGCAGGGCGAACGCCATCGCCTCGTGCCGGTCCTGGTGGCGACGCAGCTCCTCGCGGTAGCGGGCCACGAGCAGCAGGGCGTAGTCGGTGCCGGCGCCGATCACCAGGATCGTCAAGATGGCATAGGACTGCCCGTTGACGGTGAGGTCGGCGTACTTCGCCAGGAAGTAGATGAGCGCCTGGGAGACGAACAGCGCCACGACCGCACTGAAGATCGGCAGCATCCACAGGACCGGGCTGCGGTAGGTGAACAGCAGGATCAGGATGACGACGCCGAGGGTGCCGGCGAGGAGGGTCGTGTCGATGCCCCCGAACGCCTCGGCGGAGTCGGCGGCCTGGCCGCCCGCGCCCGCCACGTAGACGTCCACGCCGTCGAGCGCGGCGATGCTCCGCAGCTCGTCGGCGACGTCCGGCATCTTGTTCCACCCCTCGGCACCGAGGTCGAAGGTCACCGACGTCTGGGCGACCTCACCGTTCTCGGAGACCGCCGGGAAGCCCAGCTGCGCGGCGGTGGCTGGGCTGACGACCGACGGGGGCCGCCCCTCCCTGGGCTCCGCCACGTCGTTCATCGTCGCGAACTCGGCCGCCTGGTCCTCGATGGCGGCGAGGTCGGCCTCCGTCAGGCCGCCGGCACGCTCGTAGACGATGACGGTCGGGATGGCGTTGGGGTCCTGGAACGGCTCGAGCTTCTCGAAGGCCCTGGTCGACTCCGCCGACCCGGGCAGCCACGACGACGCCTCGTTGTTCTGCACGTCCGCCAGCTTGCTGGCGAACATCGCGGAGCCGGCGGCGATGAGCAGCCACACGACGAGGACGACCCACTTGGTGACCCGGCCCGTGAGGGTGCCGGCGAGCTGACGGTTCATGTATTCAAGTGGAACAGAGACCACCGACGGTGCGCATCAGTTATTTCCCTGAGCCGCGCCTAGGGGTCTAGACCAGTCACCCCGTTGTGAGGTATAGCGGTGCATCCAGGTCCCCGCCGTCCGGCCGCGGCGGCACGGCGTACTCCATCGATCCGTCGGTGCCGAGTCGGACGATCGCCCACTCCCCGGCCTGGAAGGTCACGACGAGCAGGTGCTCGGAGTCTTCCCACACCTGGTCGACGTACGTCGCCGAGCGGCCCTGCCGGTCACTGACGAGGGAGCGGGTCCGGTCGCCCGAGCGGAGGTCGAGGAAGTCGAGCCGGGTCGGACCGAAGCCGTCGGCGTACGCCGGGGTGCCGACGAGGTGTCGCCGGTCGGGGGAGATGGTCGAGAGCTGGTTGCGGCACGTGGTCCACCGCGTGCGGGTGCCGCGACGCATCGCGTTGCAGGTGCCCGTGTCGGTGCGGCTCACGATCCCGCCGAGCCAGCGCCCGCGACCGGTCGTCACCGTCTGGAAGGGGGTGCGGTCGACGATCCCGTGGGAGGAGGTGACCCAGCTGAGGGGGCGGCGCGTGGAGTTGACCATGATCGCGCAGCCGTTGCTGGTCTCGCTCTCCTGGCAGTCCTCCCCGAAGACCACCGCGGGGGTGTGCAGGCCCCGGCCTGGCACGCGCGGCATCCGCAGGACACGGTCGCCCTCGGAGTCGATGACCCGCACCTGGCCCCGGCGGCCGGTGAAGGCGACCGCCTCGCCGCCGCTCGAGACGGCCAGCCCGTAGCCGGTGCGCCACTCGCGCGGCCCGGGGGTGCCGTCGGCGCCGATCCACCGGACCCTCGGGGGACGTGCGCCCCCGGTCTGCACGACGTACCCCGAGCCCATCGGGGCGAACGCGCGGACGTTGCCGGGGGCCGGGGTGGCCCCGTCGGGACCGTGGATGACGACGCGGGAGGCCCGGGTCCGCTCGGCCCAGGCGACCTGCGGGGCGGCGCCGGTGTCGAGGTCGGAGACGTCGAAGACCTGGCGGGGGGCGGCCGCGCGGTCGGAGGCGCCCGCCGGCGCGGAGTGGAGCGTCAGGGCCAGTGGGGCGACGGCCAGCGCGAGGACGAGACGGTTCATGCTCCTAGGACACCACCGCGGAGCGGATGGTTGCATCCCCTTCGTCACGGACGGGGGAACGCCGCGGGCAGCGACCGACCGAGGCCGGCCAGCACCGTGCGGAGCACGTCCGGCCGGTTGGTGATCAGCCCGTCCACGCCGGCGTCGAGCAGGGCCCGCATCGTCGGGGGATCGTCCACGACGTAGGGGACGACCCGCAGCCCGACCTCGTGGGCCTCGGCGACCAGCCCGGCCGTGGCGAACGGGACGTACGCCGGGTCGTCGACGCCGGCGGCGAAGGGGCTGCCGTGCATCGGGGAGATCGCGTCGAAGCCCTGGGCGGCGGCGGTCCGCACGAAGTGCTCCTGGACCTCGAGACCGTCGAACCACGGGGACGGGCCGTCCGCCGACCCCTTCAGGTAGCGGGGCGAGACGAGGAGGTTGCGGGCCAGGAGCGGCTCGACGTCCCCGACGAGCCGCAGCGCGCCCCAGTCGAAGCACTGGATGCTGGTCCGCCCCACCAGCCCGTCGATGCGGATGGCCTCCACGACGACGTCGACGACGTCGGCCCGCGACGTCGGGTCGGCGGCCGCGAGGGCGTCGTACTTGATCTCCAGGTTGACGCGGACGGGGTCGGCGCCGCGCTCGGCGAGCAGGGCCGCGACCTGGCGCAGCAGCGGCATGGAGGGCGGCAGGTCGGCGCGGGTGAGCGTGCGGATGAGCCGGGCGTCGGCCAGGGCGGGGTCGTGCGAGACCACCACGTCGTCGTCGGCCGTGAGGTGCACGTCCAGCTCGAGGGTGGAGACGCCGAGGGCGAGGGCCCGACCGAAGGCCTCGAGGGTGTTCTCCGGCCAGAGCCCGGCGCCGCCCCGGTGGGCCTGGAGATCACACGTCACGAGGGGTGGCGTAGAGCCGCTCGACCACGTCGGCGTACTTGCGGTTCACGACGCGACGCTTGAGCTTGAGCGTGGGGGTGAGCTCCTCGGACTCCGCCGTCCACTCCTCCGGGAGGAGGTCCCACGCCTTGACCTGCTCGGGTCGCGAGAGGCGGGCGTTGGCCTTGTCGACGGCGTCCTGGGCCATCGCACGGATCTCGGGGTGGGCGGACAGGTCGGCGAGGTCGGTGAACTCGATCCCGCGCGCCTTCGCAAGCACCGGGGCGACCTCGCCGTCGAGGGTGAGGACGGCGACGACGTACGAGCGGTTGTCACCGATGGCCATCGCGTGGCCGACGACCGGCGACTCCTTGAGGAGGTTCTCGATGTTGGACGGGGCGATGTTCTTGCCGTTGGAGGTGATGATCAGCTCCTTCTTGCGATCGACGATCGCGAAGAAGCCCTCCTCGTCGAGGGTGCCGATGTCACCGGTGTGCACCCACCCGTCGGCGTCGATGAGGTTGCGGGTGGCCCGCTCCTGGCGGTGGTAGCCGGGGGTGATGACCGGCCCGCGGACCAGCACCTCGCTGTCCTCGCCGAGGGTGAGCTCCATGCCCGGGGTGGCCCGGCCCACGGTGCCGAGCCGGAAGCCGCCCGGACCGTTGGCGGTGACGGCGCCGCACGTCTCGGTCATCCCGTAGACGTCGTAGACGATCAGCCCGAGCCCGGCCATGAACTTGGCGACCTCGAGCGGCATCGGGGCCGCCGCGGAGCCGGCCCACGTGACCTGGTCGAGGCCGAGGAGCAGCTTGAGGAGGCCGAGGATGGCCGCCTCCGCCTCGTCGTACGCCGCCTGGATCTCCGGCGTCATCACGCCCCCGACCTCCTGGGCCTGGACCCAGGCGAGGCCCGCGGCCATCGAGTCCTGGACGAGCCGGACGTTGTCGGGGTTCGGGTCGGCGGCCAGCTTGGCGGAGAGGCCGGTCTTGATCTTCTCCCAGACGCGCGGGACGCCGAAGAAGGCCGTGGGGTGCACCTCGCCGAGGGTCGCCAACAGCTGCGCAGGATCGCCGATGCAGTGCACGTGACCGCTCACCACCTGGGGGCCGTAGAGCCCGAGCACCCGCTCGGCGATGTGCGCGAGCGGGAGGTAGCTGATCTGGCGCTGCGGCTCCTGGAGCCCGGCGGCCTCCAACGTGCTGAGGGCCTCGTAGAGGACGTTGTGGTGGGTGAGCACGACTCCCTTGGGGTTGCCGGTCGTGCCGGAGGTGTAGAGGATCGTCGCCGGTGCGTCGGGGTCGAGCGCCCGGTGTCGCCGCTCGATCTCGGCGGCGTGCTCGTGCCGGTACGCCGCCCCGCCGGCCACGAAGTCGTCCCAGGTGACGAAGCGGTCGCCGTCCGGCTTGTCGTCCGGGTCGAGCACGACGACGGTGCCGACCGCGTCGAGGGCGTCGCGCCAGCGCTCGAGCTGGTCGGTGCCCTCCAGGATCGCGACCCGCGGGTCGGACTCGCCCGCGATGAAGGCGACCTGCTCGGGGGAGAGGGTGTTGTAGATCGACATCGGGGTGGCCGCCGCGTGCACCGCGCCCATGTCGCCGACCAGGTGCTCGATCCGGTTCGTGGCCATGAGGGCGACGGTGTCGCCGACCTGCACGCCCGCCCCCACCAGGGCGGCCGCGACGTCGAGCGCCGTCTCCCGGGTCTGCGCCCAGGTGAGCGTGCGCCACGTCTCGCCCTCGGCGACGCCGTGCCGGTCGCTGTACGCCGGCTCGTCGGCGTGCGCGGCGGCCGTGTCGGCGAGCGCGTCGATGAGGGTGCGGCCGGCGACCGCCTCCTCGATCCGTGCTCGGTCGGTCTGCACGGCCTCGGTCGGCGCGTCGGTCATGCGGGCTCCTCGGGGGTGGGACACGGGTGTGACGGCGGTCACGATCCTCACGCACCCGGGGGCCCGGTGGCTAGGGGGAGTCCGGCGCCGGGAGTGATGGGGGAGACTGGCCCTCCATCGAACCTGGAGGACGACATGGTCGCGAGCCGCTCCGCCCGCGCGAGGAAGGCCGCCGAGCAGGGCGGTCCGCTGGCCCGGGTCAGCATCGACCTCGACGCCGCGCAGCAGTTCGTCTACAAGATCAGCTGCTCGACCTGCCGCGCGAAGGGTCACCGGGCGTGGTCGACGTACCGGACCGGTGAGGACAACGCCTTCATGGCGGCGATGGACCGGTGGACCTTCCACCTCGTCGAGAAGCACCCGGACGTCGAGGCTCCGTGCCTGGCCTTCCTGGGGGAGGCGCAGCAGCGGCTGCACGCGCGGCGCGAGGGCTCGGCTCCCGGCCCGGGGTCGTGAGCGACCTCGAGGCGGTCGAGGCGCGGCTGTGGGGGCTGCTCGACCGCTACCATCCCGAGCTGGTGGACGGCACCATCTACGGCGTGCCGGCGCTGGTGTGGCCGGGAGCGACCGGCCACGACTACTTCGCGGCGCTCAAGCGCGGCACCAGGAAGGTCGGCCTGTACCTGATCATCGCCGACCGCTACCCCGACGACCTCGCGGCATCGTCGCCGACGCTGCTGGCGCGACGTACGGGCCGTGCGACGTTCTCGTTCACCGCGCTCGACGACGAGCTGGCCGCCGACCTGGGTGCGCTGCTCGACCGGCTGATGGAGCGCTACCGGGCCGAGCACGCGCCTCAGTCGGAGGACCCCGCCGAGCCGCCCGCCACCTCGTAGCTCCACACCTCGCTGTGCGTCGAGACCGGTCGGGGTGCGTCGCCGCCCGCGCGCTCGGCCGCCGAGCGGTGCCCCTCGGCGAAGCCGGGCGAGGACATCCACGCCTGGAACGACTCCTCGTCGCGCCAGCGCGTGACGACGAGCCACTGCTCGCGCTCGTCGGTCGGACGGAGCAGCTCGAAGCCCTCGAAGCCGTCGGCGCCGTCGACGGCACCGGCGCTCGCGGCGAAGCGGTGGGCGAGCTCGTCGCCCGAGCCGGCGGGGACGGTGATGGCGTTGATCTTGATCGTGGTCACCGCTCCAGCCTGCCACCCGCTCCCACCCGCTCCCACCCGCTCCCATCCGCGCACTAGGGTCGCGGCGTGGACGCCGACGTGCTGGTCGTGGGTGCAGGGCTCGCGGGACTGCGCTGCGCGCGGGTGCTGAGCGAGGCCGGGCACGAGGTCGTGGTGCTCGAGGCCGCCGACGCGGTGGGCGGGCGGATCCGCACCGACCGGATCGACGGGTTCCTCGTCGACCGCGGCTTCCAGCTGCTCAACCCCGCCTACCCCGCCGTACGCCGCTGGGTCGACGTGGACGCGCTCGGCCTGCAGGGGTTCGGTGCCGGGGTTGCGGCCGTGACCGACTCCGGGACGTCGGTCCTCGGCCATCCCCTGCGGGCCCCGGGCCTCCTGCCCGCCACCCTGGGTACGGCGATCGGTCGCCCGCGCGA
>NZ_JBFUMD010000009.1:0-23997 GCF_054049555.1 Nocardioides sp. P5_C9_2 | reverse complement strand
GGACACCACCGTCGCGGACGCCGTCGTGGCCGACGCCCGCGGACCGCTGGTCGCCCTCCTGGCCGGCCTGGTCGTGCTGGCCGGGATCCTGGGTCTCGGCCTCGCCTCGGCGTTCTCGCGCCCGTTCCGCGACCTCGCCGAGTCGGCCGCCGCTCTCGGCCGTGGTCGCTTCGACATCGAGGCACCCCGCTCGCGCATCCCCGAGGTCGTCTCGATCTCCKACTCGCTGCGCGCGAGCTCGCTGCGGCTGCAGAAGTCCCTGCGCCGGGACCGCGACTTCTTCCACCACGCCTCGCACGTGCTGCGCACCCCGCTCACCGGCATGCGGCTCGAGCTCGAGGAGCTCACGCTGCGCGGCGACCTCGACGCCGACGTGCGGCGTACGACGGCACGGTGCCTGTCCGACGTCGAGCGCCTCGACTGCACGATCGCCGAGCTCCTCGAGCTCGCCCGCGGGCGGGCGCTCGTCGAGGGCGCCGAGGTCAGCCTGCTGGCGCTGGGCTCGCACATCGCCCAGCGCTGGCGCGGCCAGCTGCCGGAGTCCCGCGAGGTCAAGGCCTTCGTCGACAGCGGCCCGGAGATGCTGCTGACACCCGGGCCCGTCGAGCAGCTCCTCGACAGCGTGCTGCGCGACGTGCGGGACTCGGGCAGCGGGCCGGTGATGATCCGGTTCGCCGGTCAGGACGGGCACGTCAAGGTCACCGTCAGCTCCGGCTCGATCGGCACGTACGCCGCGTTGTCCGGCTCGGTCGCCCTCGCCGCCGAGGTGCGGACCAACGCGGACGTGGCGCGGACGCTCACCGAGGTGCTCGGCGGGCGCTACACCGGTGACGCCACCGTGGACCAGCTCGAGATCCTGCTGCCGCGCCGCTGAAGCCAYCGATTTGAGGCATGACGGGCCCCGGGGCCCGTGCCACGGTGGAGCGTCGAAAGGAACGCCCATGCGGGTGCCGCCGATCTCCCCCCACACGTCGACCGTCCTGGCGGCGACCCTGCTCCTCGTGGCCGCGACCTGGGTGAGCGTCCCCGCGGTCGCGTCGACGCCCCCGCCGGACCGGACAGCCGCGGCGCCGACCCTCCGGGTCGCCGTGCCGGCGCTGCCCGGCGTGCGACACCGCCTGGCGACGGCGGCGACCGGCCCCACGTCGTCACGCGACACGGCGTACGTCATGGGGGCGCAGGCGGAGGCCCGGCGCGCGACCTGCCTGGGTCGTCGCGCCACCATCGTCGGCACCCGCAAGGGCGACCGGATCCGCGGCACGCGCGGCGCGGACGTCATCGTCGGGGGCGGCGGCGCGGACCGGATCTCCGGCCTCGGCGGCAAGGACCGGATCTGTGGTGCCGCAGGCGCCGACTACGTCGTGCCCGGCGGCGGCAACGACCGGGTGGACGGCGGCTCGGGCGCCGACACGCTGGCGGTGAGCGCGGGACGCGACCGGCTCGCCGGCGGAGGCGGCCTGGACTGGCTCGACTACCGCAGCTCACGCAAGGGAGCGACCGTCTCCCTCGCCGCCGGCCGCGCGACCGGTGAGCGCTGGACCTCGCTGGAGAACCTCGTGGGCTCCCGCTTCGCCGACCGCCTCACCGGCAGCGCCGGAGGCAACCAGCTGCGGGGCGGCGCCGGCAACGACGTCCTCGCCGGAGGGGACGGCGACGACATGCTCATCGGGCAGGCCGGCAACGACTCGCTCGACGGTGGCGCCGGCACCCTGGACTTCGTCGCCCACCCGACCGCCTCCGGCCCCGTGACGGCCGACCTCGCCACCGGCGTGGTGACCGGCGAGGGCACCGATCGGCTCGTCGGGGTGGAGGGAGTCGCGGGGTCACGCCACGCCGACACGCTGTACGGCGGGTCGGCCTCCTCGATCCTGTCCGGCGGGCCGGGCGACGACACCATCGTCGGGACCGGGACCTCCGACATCCTGCTTCCGCTGGGACGGGGGGCGCGCGTCGACCTGCTCGGACGCACGGCCAGCGGCGAGGGGTCCGACACGGTGAGCGGGATCGAGGTCGTGGTCGGCACTCCGGGCGACGACGTGATCACCGGCTCGGACGCGGACGAGATCGTCCTCGCCGGGGGCGGTGCCGACTCGGTCTCGGGGGGCGGGGGCAACGACATCCTCCTCGGCGGGGACGGCACGGACGCTCTCGCCGGTGGAGCCGGGGACGACGTCCTGCGGGGCGACGAGGCCGTGCACGCTGCCGACCGGCTCGACGGGGGCGAGGGCGCGGACGTGGCCGACTACGGCACGTCGACCGTCGCGGTCTCCGTCAACCTCGCGGCTGGCGCCGGTCCCGCCGGCGACACGATCGGGGCGATCGAGACGGTCTCCGGCTCCGGGCAGGCCGACACGATCGTCGGCGACGCGGGCTCCAACACACTCATGGGTGGTGCGGGCGACGACGCCATCGCAGGGGGCGGCGGCAACGACGTCATCTCTGGTGGCGCCGGCCTGGACGCACTCTCCGGCGAGGGTGGTGCCGACTACCTCACCGGCGACGAGGGCGGAGGCAGCGCGAACGGCGGACCGGAGTCGGACGTGTGCGTGGACCTCTCACCGGCCGCCGAGTGCGAGGCCACCGAGATCACCGGGGGCCAGGCGCCGGGGGGCGGGACGCTCACGGCGGCCCGACCCACCGCCGCGACGGGAGGGGTCCGCTCCGCACGTCAGGTGCCGACGAGCTCCCGGGTGCCCATGTCCGACTGGTTCGCCCAGGGCAACCCGGCGGTGTCGTGCAACGACGGCCTGCCGAGCACCTCCTCGGTGGTCACCGGCCACCTCCCGGCCCGGGTGCGTCCCGACTATGCCTCCGGCAACCAGCAGACGGTGTGGGTGCGACCGGAGATCTTCGACCTGTCCAACCCCAACACCCCGGTGCAGACGGGGCAGTGGTTCTACAACGTGCTCAACAGCGACCAGTGGACCACGGACTACTGGTACCTCTACCAAGGGCTGGGCAACGACCCGCTCGACATCTGGCGGACGACCTTCGGTCGCAACCTCCAGACCAGCTACGCCGTGGTCTACGACATGTGGTGGCTCGACAACGCCACCGGTCAGTGGCTCTCCCACGAGCGCTTCAGGGCGTGGCACCAGGTGGGCAGTGGCTTGTACGCCGACCGCTGCGCCGGGCAGGCGGCGGGCTACTTCAACTACGGCCCGAGCGCTACGACCGTCATCTGCCCGTACAACTGGAGCGACGTCGACTGCGCCACCTACCGGGCGTTCTTCTCCAGCTACACCACGCCGTTCAACTACCCGACGATCACGTTCCGCACACGGCCTGGGAGAGCTGCTCGACGCTGAGCCACGCCGCGGGGACTCGAGCTGCGTCACCGGACGCAGGCGGCTCCCGTGCACGTCGCGAGGGCGTTGAGGCGGCTCACCAGGTCGGCGATGGTGCTGGCGGGCGGGTCGTTGGCCGTGCTGGAGTCTCCCAGGAGGTTGGTGTTCTCGGCCGGATCGGTGGCGAGGTTGTAGTACTCGCGGGCGATGACGGCACCCGCGCTGTTGTAGGTCTGGATGTACTTCGTGCTGGAGGTGCGGACCATCCGCCACGACGGGATGTTCGGGTTCGCCGTGTCGACGTAGTACTCGCCGTACGTCGTGGTGCGTCGGGAGGCGGCCAGCAGGGACTCGCCGTCCAGGCGTGGAGCGGTGCTCGGCAGCGTGACGCCGGCCGCCTGGAGGATGGTCGGCAGCAGGTCCAGGTAGGACACGACGCGCGTGCGGTCGGTCCCGGCTGCGACCTGACCGGGCCAGCGCACGAGCAACGGGACCCGCATCGACGGCTCGTAGGGCACGAACTTCTCCCAGCGTCCGTGCTCGCCCCACATGTAGCCGTTGTCCGAGGAGAAGATCACGAGCGTGTTCGCGAGGGCCCCGCGGTCGGAGAGCAGCTGCATAGTGGCGGCGAACTGGTCATCGGCGCTCATGATGGCGCGCAGCTGGCTCTGGCACATGGCCTGACCCTGGGCGGTGGTGTGGTTCATGGTCCGGACGTACGCCGGCTTGTCGCTGCGGTCGGCCTCCGGGACGCCGGAGCAGGTGCCGGTCGCGGCGGTGGCGTAGCGGGCCTCGGGGACCGCGAGCTTCGAGGTCGTGCCGTTGGGGTTGGTGATGTCGACCCAGTGGGGGGCCTGCGGGGTCTCGTAGAGCAGGAAGGGCGTCCCCGCTGTCAGCGCGGCGGTTGCGTACTGGCGTCCGCGGTTCCCGAGGTAGGTGGTCGAGTACCCGCTGCCGGTCTGGGCGACCCCGTCGACCCTGACCGCGACGTTGTTGTAGCCGCCCCACATGACCGTGGAGTGGTCGAAGCAGGGCGGCCGGGTCGTCCTGGGCCAGCTGGTGAGGAACTTGCCGTCGATGTAGGTGGCGTAGCCCGCCGCGTCGAGGTAGCACGCCATGGAGTGCGCACCGTCGAAGAGCGGACCGTCCTGCTGGTCGAGCACCCCGTTGTTGTGCGGKTAGCGACCCGTCATCAGCGACGCCCGGGACGGGCAGCAGGACGGGTCGGCGACGAACATCTGCGTGTAGCGGCGCCCGTCGGCCATCCAGGCGCGCGTCTTGGGCATGAACTGCAGCGGATCGACAGCTCCCGGGAAGGCGTCCCTGAGGTCGTCGAGGTTGTAGAAGAAGATGTTCGGGCGGGTCGCGGCCGCCGCCGCGCGTGGCTCCGACGCCGGGCGGACCTGCTCCCGGGCAGCCGCAGCCGGTCGGACCTCGTTCCCGGCCGCCGGGTGGAGGGGGATCGAGGCGCCCACCGCCGCCAGGAGGGTCACCAGGGCGAGGGCGAAGCGAGCGATGCGGGGACTCATGACTGCCTCCTAGGCGGCGGGGATGACGTAGGTCCCGTGGAAGAGGGCGTTCGGGTCGTACGTGGTCCGCAGCTGGCGGAGCCGGGTGTAGTTGGACGCGTAGTACGCCGAGATCGGCCGCGACGGCTCCAGGTAGTTGATGTAGGCGCCGACCGAGGCGGACCCGAACTTCGTGTGCCCGACCGAGATCCAGTTGTACGTCGAGGTCTTGACCGACGACGTGGGCGCAGCGGAGAAGTCGACCTTCCACTGGACCGAGGCGACCGCGGTGCGCCAGGGAAAGGCGGTGTCCGTCGCCGCCTTGCTCGCCAGGGCGCCACCGAACGGCTCCCACTGCAACGACGTCGTCGAGCTCGTCGTCGCCCGTGTCCGGAGGTAGCCCGCGATCGCGGAGATCTCGGCTGCGGTCAGCGCACGGCCCAGGATGTCGCTCCCCGAGAGATACACCTTGCGAGTGAGCAGACCGGCGGGCGCGAGCTGGCACTGGGCATCGGAGTACCCGGTGCAGCCGGCCACCTGCTGCAGGGCTTGCAGGTGGGTGTACTGCGTGCTCGTCCTCGTCGCGGGTGTGCGACCAGTCGCCGCGATCATCGCGTCGACCTCCGCTGTCGGCGTCGTACCGAGAGTGCGGATGACCATCCTGGGCGTCACGCGACCCGAGCCCGTGACCAGGTGGAGCACGGGGAAGCTGGTCCACGGTGCCGCGGCGATGCGCTGCTGCCACCCGGCGATGACGCGCTCCGTGTCCGCGTCGGCCCAGGTCAGGGTCGCGAAGCCGACGGTCAGCGCCGCACTGGTGGCGAACGTGTACTCGGTCACGACGCCGAAGTTCCCGCCTCCACCGCCGCGGCACGCCCAGAACAGGTCAGGGTTCTGCGTGGCGCTGGCGCGGACCGTCGTGCCGTTCGCGAGGACGACGTTGACCCCCCGGAGCGCATCGCACGTGAGACCGTACCTGCGGTGCTCGAAGCCGATGCCGCCCCCGAGGGTGAGGCCCGAGACGGCCACCGTCGCACAGGTACCCGTGGGCAACGTCCGGCCGAACGGTTCGAGTGCGGTGTGGACGGAGTACAGGCTGGCCCCGGCGCCCACGACGACCGTTCGGTTGCTGCTGTTGTAGGTCACGGAGCTGAGCCGCCGCAGATCGAGCTGGATTCCCTGGTCGCCACCGGAGGCCCCGACGTAGGAGTGACCACCGGACCGGGGCGCGAAGGGGGTCGCGAAGCCGGAGGCGAACCTGACCGTGGTCGCGACATCGGCCGCATTGGCGGGTTGGACGACCGCGAGCGGCCGCAACCCGTCGTAGATCGGGTCGTACAGTCGAAGGGTGGTGAGGTAGGCCGAGGCGCTCGGCAGCACCACCGACCCCGCGAGAGCTGCATCGAGGTCCTGGAGGTCGGCGAGCGTCGGGACGCCGCTCGCCGCCGCGCTTGCGGTCGGCCCACTCAGCTCCGTGACCCGGCTGATGGTGGCGGCTCCGGCCAGACCGGATGCTGCGACCAGCAGTGACCGGCGCGTCAGCTCGTGGTCATGCCAGAACGGCTTCCGTGCTGATGGATCAGGACCGRGCACCGTCGTCTCCTCACCGGCCGCGAGCCGCCGGACCGCAGCGGCGGGGCCAGGACGCTGGAGTGCACAGGGCTGGATTCAACGGGATCAGGAGACGAGCGGCGTGCGACCAACCGACGCCACGTCGGAGTCCGTACGTGCGGAACGCGCCCTTCCACGCTAGGAATCGCGATGGAGTTCGTCAATGAAGCGAACTGGCTAGTCAGGGTGCGCGAAGGGTGACGGTTGTCGTACGCCGGCACGATCGGTGGGGCCTCACCGACCGGTGGCAGCCTCCCGCAACGCGTCGAGCTCGGCCTCGAAGAACCCGATCAGCTGCTCGGGGTGTGGCACGGTGCCCGCGTCGACCTTGAACCCGACGCGGACCGTGCCGGCGTAGCTGAAGATGCACACGCCCAGGGTCTGCCCGCCCGAGCCCGGCACCCAGCCGAGCACCCCGGTCACCTCGACGCCGGCGAGGTAGCGCGGCTCTCGTGGACCGGCCACGTTGGTGGTGACCCCGATGGCCTTGCCGGCGAAGAAGTCGACCAGCGGGGCGTCGACACCGTGCAGGCGGCCGATCCCCTCCGCCATGGCCGAGGTGATGAAGACCTCCGGCGAGTCCTTGATGTGCTCCATCCGCCGGTGCACCTCCGCGAGCCGCTCCAGCGTGGCCATCTCGGCGGTGGGCAGGTGCAGCATGACCAGGGCGAACTTGTTGCCGAGCTCGCGGGGCAGCGGAGCACCCGGCGGCCGGATGTTGACCGGCACCATCGTCGTCAGGTGCTCCACCGCCTCGCCGAAGGACGCGAGGTAGCGCGCCAACGCGCCCGACAGGGCGGCGATGAGCACGTCGTTGACGGTGCTGCCCGTCCGGCGGCCGATGGTCTTCACGTCGGCCAGCGGGTGGGGTGGTGACCAGGTCACCAGCTTGGCGACGCCGGGCTCGTGGCTGAGCAGGGTCCGGGGCAGCACGTCGAGCAGCAGCTTGCGGGTGACCGCCAGGCCCTTGAGCGCCGTGGCCGGGACGGCCGGCAGGCTCAGGGTGCTGCGCAGCAGGCCTGTGGCGGTGGAGGTGACGGTGCGGCGCCCGGGGGGTGGGGACCCGGTGTCGTCATCCGGGTCGCGGCCGTCGGGGGAGGGGTCGGTGAGGGTCAGCATGACCTGGGCGAGGGCCATGCCGTCGGCCATCGCATGGTGCAGCCGCGAGAAGAGGACCGAGCCCTCGCCGTACCCGTCGATCAGCCAGGCCTCCCAGAGCGGTCGGCTGCGGTCGAGGGGTCGGCTGACCTTCTTCTCGAGGAAGGCCCGCAGCTGCTTGTCGCCTCCCGGTGCGCGCAGCCTGGCGCGGTGCAGGTGGCGGGACAGGACGAAGTCCGGGTCGTCCTCCCAGCCCGGCAGCTCCCACAGGTGTCCGGCCTCGACGGGTCGCTGGTGGAAGACCGGGTAGGCGTCGACCAGCCGTTCCTGGACGGTCCGTCGCAGGCGCGCCCAGTCCAGGGGCTGTGCGGTCCACATGATCCCGTCGATCACCATCAGGTGGTGGGGGCGGTCGGCGTGCAGCCACATGGCGTCGGCGCCACCCATGGTGCGTCGGGTCCCGGCGGTCACGACGACGTACCCGTACGGCGGGTCGGTGCCGGCCGGTCCGACGCCCGGGCCGCGAGAGCGAGCGCGCGGATCCGGTCGATGTCCTGGGGGGTGTGGACGCCGTTGACTCCCGAGATGGTCGCGAGCCTCATGCCGTGCTTGAGCCCGAGGCGGTAGATCTCCTTGACCTTCTCCCACTCGATGTTGCGGCCCACGGTGAAGGTCTCGAACCGTCCCTCGAGAGCCAGCACCACTGTCTCGGCGAGGCAGGCGTAGGCGACGTTCTTCGGCAGGCCGATGTCGCGCATCCGGACGTCGCCGGGCAGCTCGATCTCGCCGGACTCGATCACCAGCACGTCGGGGCGCTTGGCGACGTCGTCGGCCGACAGGTCGAGCGGGCGGGCGACGTCGGTGATCACGCAACCGGGCTTGACGGCCATGATGTCGAGGACCCTCTTGCCGGCCCCCGACGTGGCCGTGACGATGAGGTCCATCCGTGGCAGGGCCTCGTCGGGCGTGGCCGCGACGTGCACCTCGGCCCCCGGGTGCTCCCGCTCGATGAGCTCCTTGAGCGCCAGCAGCTTCGCCGACTCCGGTGACACCAGCCAGAGTCGGGCCTCGGCGACCGCCAGGAGCCGGGCACAGACCGACCCGATGGCTCCGGTGGCCCCCACGACCATCGCGTCGCCCCGCAGCGCTCCGTCGGCGTCGACCTCGGCGAGGCCGAGCTGGCTCAGCGCCTCGTGCGCCGCCCACAGGGCACCCGAGGCGCTGTAGCTGTTGCCGGTCGTCACCGGCAGCGGCGCCTGGCGGGCGACGGTCACCCCGGCGTCGCCGACGACCTTGGTGAAGGCGCCCAGCCCCATGATCTGCGCACCGAGCCGGCGCGCGGTCTCGGCCGCGGCCAGGAGGCGGCGGTAGGTGAACTCGGGGCTGTGGGACATCATCTCGTGCGGGGTCCCCCCGACGCTGATGAGCCACCCCTCGGCCTCGGCGCCGGTCGGGGAGGTGATGCCGGTGACGTGGCTGTAGGTGAACGGCGGGCTGTAGGCGACGGCCTTCTCGACCAGGTCCATCACCGGTCGAGGTGCGATGCGCGAGACGGCGCGCAGGGGCTCGACGTTGCGGAGGTACTCCTGCGACAGCGGGTGGATGACGAACGCGAACCGGCTCCGGCGCCGGGGTCCGTTGGGTCGGAGCAGTCGCGGCTCCAGCCCGGCGGCGACGATCATGTCCAGCAGGTCGTCGTGGGTGAGGGTGCCCCCACCGTGCACGGAGGCGGTCATCAGGGCCTCCAGGGTGGCCGCGTTGACGGTGATGCCGTCGAACGGCTGCGGCGTCACGTCGACGACCAGGTCCACGCCGCGATCACCCAGGTCGACCAGCCGGTCCGGCGAGATCGACGTGGCGATCAGGGTCTTGCCGGCGAGGTCCTCGAGCCCGAAGCCGGTCAGCTCGTCGTACGTCGCGACCACGACGTCGCAGTCGCGGGCCGCCCGTCGGGCCAGCGCCCGTGCCGCCAGGTGGGCCGGTGCGGTGAGCTGCGTCCTCATCCCGTCGGGGACCAGCCGCAGGGACAGGGTGGTCGCGTCTCCGACGGCGTCGGCCGCGAGCCCCAGCGCCCGGCCGACGCGCAGGGGGTCGGGCACCAGGCCTGGCAGTGGGCCGGGCAGGACCGGGCGGGGGAGCAGGTCGGCGTACCGGATGTTGTCGGTGTGCTCGCGCAGGATCCGGGTGATCCGGTCGTGGTGCCGCCTCCCGAGCACCACGGTCCTGGCGTTGGTGAAGTAGCCGGGCATCTCGGTCTCGACGCGGCGTACCGACCACTCCTGCAGGACGCCGAGGAGCTCGGAGCCGTCGGTCACCGGGGTCGATCCGGCCTCGGCCGTGATGCGTCGGCGGGCGCGGAGCTCGCCGCCGTACTGGTTCACGGCCGCCGTCTCACGCACGCCCGTGACGGCGAGCGCGGACGCCCGGGGAGCCCACTCGCGGACGAGGTCGCAGGCGGCGTCGACGTCGCCACCCGTGCCGCGGCGGACGAGCCGGAAGGTCGTCCCGAGGAGGGTGACCTTGGTGTCGTGGTCCCACTCGCGGCCCATCAGGCTGACGTTGACGACCACCGGCGTCCTGCGTGTCATGTCGCGTCTCCTCGTCCCTGCCGCATCAGGCCATGGCCGCGGAGTCGAGCTCGGGGTGCTCGACCATGAAGTCGAGCAACCGGTCGGAGTAGTCCGCGAAGCGCGGGCAGGACACGCCCGTCCCGGCGAGGTCGGTCGTCGCGTGGACGGTGTCGTAGGTGGTGGGGGAGGCGAAGTAGTCGAGCGCCTCGACCGGCAGGCCCATCAGCCTCTCGACCAGCGGCAGCGAGACGGCCGCCCGGGTGAGCGACAGCGGCAGCGGCACCCAGACCACCCGCCGGCCCAGGCGTCCGGCGACCGCGTCGACGAGCTCGCGCACGGTCGGCGGGTCCGGGTCGGTCAGCGCGTAGGTCCGGCCCCGTGACACCTCCAGCACCGACAGCCGGTCCATGGCCTCGACCACGAAGTCGCGGGGCGCGAGGCAGAAGCGCACCCGGTCCGGGTCGCCCACGGCCGGGACGACCGCCAGGGGTGGCTGGCGGCGCAGGAAGGTGGCCAGGAAGTACGGGCCGTCGTACTTCTGGGTCTCCCCGGTGCGGGAGTCGCCCACCACGATGCCGGGCCGGTAGACGGTCGCGGGCAGTCCGGCGTCCATCGCCCGGCGGACCAGTCGCTCGGCCTCGTGCTTCGTGGACTCGTAGTGGTTGCGGAACTCCTGGCCGACCTCCAGGTCGTCCTCGCGGAACGAGCCCGCGTAACGACCKCTCACGTAGCAGGTGCTGACGTGGTGGAGCCGCTCGAGCAGGGGCAGCCCCCGGCACAGGTCGAGGACCCGGTCGGTGCCGTCGACGTTGACCCGGCGCGCCACCTCCTCACCTACCGCGAGGTCGTAGACGGCCGCCAGGTGCCACACCTCGGTGACGTCCGCGAGCAGGTCCGCATCCGGCGCGGCGAGTCCGAGTCCCGAGGAGGTGAGGTCGCCGACGACCAGCTGGACCCTGCCGACGACGTGCGGCTCGGCGGCCTCGATCCCCGCGAGCCGGTCCCGGGCGGCGGCCAGGTGGCGGGCCGGCACGAGGCACACGGCCCGCGCGCCCGGTCGCCGGGCCAGGAGTCGGGGCAGCAGGGCCGAGCCCAGGAAGCCGGGGAACCCGGTCATCAACAGCCCGGTCATCGCGCGGCGGCCTCCTCGTCGTCGCCCTCCACCCTGTCACCGTGGTGCGCGGGCACCAGTGCCGAACGTCCCCTCGGGGCACCGACGAACGGCCGGGCGTGATGTCCGGGGACCGGGTGCCGGTTGTCCACAGGCTTTGCCTTCGCCGGTGTGTAGGAGCCCCGTGCGTGGGTAGGTTGGCGCGCAGAACCCACTCGGGACGGGGGACTCGGATGACTGTGACGCGACAGGACTCGCACGGCGAGCTCGTCGAGCTGCTGGACGGCCAGGTGCGCGAGCGGGTGCGCTCGGACGCCGTGGACCCCCAGCGCGACACCGGTCTCGTGCGTCGCATCGCCGAGGACGTCGTACGCCGCCACGACGAGCGCAGCCTGACCGGTGCCGTGGTCCCGGTCGCCGATCCCGACAAGGTCGTGGGCGAGCTGATCGCGCGGGTGTCCGGCTTCGGGCCGCTGCAGCCGTTCCTGGACGACCCCGAGGTGGAAGAGATCTGGATCAACGACCCCAGCCGGGTCTTCATCGCCCGGCGCGGTCGTCACGAGCTCACCAACCTGATGCTCAGCCCGGCCCAGGTGCACGAGCTGGTCGAGCGGATGCTCAAGTCCAGCGGGCGCCGCATCGACCTCAGTCAACCTTTCGTGGATGCCATGCTCCCCGAGGGCCATCGCCTGCACGTGGTGCTCGAGGGCATCAGCCGCGGGTTCTCCGCGGTCAACATCCGCAAGTTCGTGGTGCGGGCGAGCCGGATGAGCGACCTGGTGGAGCTGGGCAGCCTCTCGCCGCAGGCGGCGGCCTTCCTCGACGCCTCGATCCGGGCGGGGCTCAACATCCTGGTCGCCGGTGGGACGCAGGCCGGCAAGACGACCTTCCTCAACTGCCTGGCCGCCGCGATCCCCGGTGGCGACAGGGTGATCTCCGCCGAGGAGGTCTTCGAGCTGCGCTTCAACCATCCCGACTGGGTGCCGATGCAGACCCGCCAGGCGGGCCTCGAGGGGACCGGCGAGATCGCGCTGCGGGACCTGGTCAAGGAGGCGCTGCGGATGCGGCCGAGCCGGATGATCGTCGGGGAGGTGCGTGCCGAGGAGTGCCTGGACCTGCTGCTCGCCCTCAACGCCGGGCTGCCCGGCATGTGCACCCTGCACGCCAACAGTGCGCGCGAGGCACTGGTCAAGATGTGCACGCTGCCGCTGCTGGCGGGCGAGAACATCTCGGCGCGCTTCGTCGTACCGACCGTGGCCAGCTCGGTCGACATCGTGGTGCACCTGGGCATCGACGAGCACGGCGTACGCCGGGTCAACGAGATCGTCTCGGTCCCGGGACGGGTGGAGAACGACATCATCGAGACCGAGCCGCTCTTCGAGCGCAGCGACGGCGAGCTGCGTCGGGCCGCGGGCACCCCGACCCGGGTGGAGCGCTTCCAGCGGATCGGCATCGACGTCCACCAGGTCCTGGCGGGTGGTCGCTGATGGGCGCGCTCGTCGGGCTCGGGGTCGGGATCGGCCTGTTGCTCGTCTGGTCGGCGTTCTACCTCCCGCGCACGCCGCGGGCTCCGCGTCCCGGCGGCACCCGACCCGAGCAGCTGCTCGCCCGCTCGGGCCTGGGCGACGTCTCGGTCACGAGCCTGGTGCTGCTGTGCGTCGTCCTGGCCACGGTCGCGTTCGTGGTGATCCAGGCGGTGTCGCGCACCGTGCCGGTCGCGGTGGTCTTCGCCCTGATGGCCGGCTGGGCGCCGGTCCTCGTGCTGCGACAGCGTGCCGCCCGACGCCAACGGGAGTTCGCGGAGGTGTGGCCCGACGCCGTCGACAACCTGGCCAGCGCCGTCCGGGCGGGCATGTCGCTGCCCGACGCCCTGTCCGCGCTGGGCACCAACGGTCCCGAGGCGCTGCGGGACGCCTTCGAGGCGTTCGCCCTCGACTACCAGGTGACCGGCCGCTTCCACGAGTCGCTCGACCTCCTCAAGGTGCGCCTGGCCGACCCGGTCGGCGACCGGGTCGTCGAGGGCCTCCGGATCGCGCGCGAGGTCGGCGGTGGGGAGCTGGGTCGGCTGCTGCGCAACCTGTCGGGCTACCTGCGCGACGAGGCCCGCACCCGCTCCGAGCTGGAGTCCCGGCAGGCCTGGACCGTCAACGGTGCCCGCCTGGCGGTCTCGGCGCCGTGGGTCGTGCTGCTGCTGATGTCCTTCCAGACCGGCTCGGTCCAGGCCTTCTCCTCCCCTGCCGGGGTGGTGGTCCTGGCCGTCGGCGCCGTCCTGTGCGTGGTCGCCTACCGCGTGATGATGCGCATCGGCCGGCTGCCCGTCGAGAGGCGGATCCTGGCATGACGCTGACCATGTGGGGCGCGGTCCTCGGGGCGCTGGCGGCCGGCGGGCTGCTGCTGGTCGTCGTACGAGTGCTGGCGATCCGTCGTCCGCAGCTCGCGCTGCGCGTCACGCCGTACGTCAGGGACCTGCCGCAGGTCGGTCGCACTCCCGCCCTCAAGGTGGCCTCGGCGTCCCCGACGGCGGCTGCCGCCGGGATCTTCGGGCCGTTCCTGCGCTCGGCCGCCGACGGCGTCGAGCGTGTCCTCGGCGGTGAGGCGTCCGTACGCCGCCGCCTCCGGAGAGCGGGCCTCGACAAGACCGTCCACGAGTTCCGCGTCGAGCAGGTGATGTGGGGTCTGGGCGGCTTCGCGCTGTGCGCCGCCTGGCAGCTGGTGCGCTCCGTCACCGGCAGCGTCAACCCGGTGGTCGCCCTGGGCCTGTGCCTCTTCGGCTTCGCCGCCGGCGTGCTGCTGCTCGACAACCGCCTCTCGGCCCGGGCGACGGAGCGGGAGCGGCAGATGATCCTCGAGTTCCCCGCGATCGCCGAGATGCTCGCGCTGGCGGTCGCCGCCGGTGAGAGTCCGGTCGCCGCGCTCGACCGGGTCGTACGCCGCAGCGGCGGCGAGCTCTCCGTCGAGCTGGCCGGCGTGCTCGCCCGGATTCGCACCGGCACCCCGGTCGCGATGGCCTTCGAGCAGATGGCGGCCGCCACGGGCGTCTCGATGGTGGCCCGTTTCGCCACCGGCATCGCGGTCTCCATCGAGCGCGGCACCCCACTGGCCGACGTGCTGCACGCCCAGGCCGGCGACGTGCGCGAGGCGGGGCGTCGGGCGCTGATCGAGACCGCCGCGCGCAAGGAGGTCTTCATGATGGCGCCCGTGGTCTTCCTCGTGCTGCCGGTGACCGTGCTGTTCGCCTTCTTCCCCGGCGCCCTCGGCCTGCGCCTCGTCGTGCCGTGACCACCAGCTGACCCACCTGACCCGTCCAACCACACACCCTCGGGGGAACCGATCATGCACACACCACTGCACGCACCAGCGGCGGAGGTCCTGCTCCGCCTCCACCTCGCCGTCGCGGCTCCGAGCCAGGACGAGCGCGACGAGCGCGGCGACGTACCGGGCTGGGTCATGGTGACCGTGATGACCATCGGCCTGGCCATCGCGATCTTCACCTTCGCCGAGGAGCCCCTCAAGAACCTGCTCAGCGCGGCGTTCAGCCGGGTCAACTAGGGCCGTGCCGACCGTCCGGCACCGCGGGGAGCGCGGCTCGGCCGTCGTGGACTTCGTCATGGTCCTCGTCGTGCTGCTGCCGCTGTTCATCGGGCTGCTCCAGCTCGCCCTGGTGCTGCACGTGCGCAACACCCTGTCCTCGGCGGCCGCCGAGGGGGCCAGGTCCGCCGCGGTGGCCGGGGCCGGCCCGCAGGACGGYGTGGCCACGGCCCGCGAGCAGGTCGTCGGCGCGCTCTCACCGGAGTACGCCGAGGACATCCACGTCGAGCCGGTCGCCATCGGTGGGGCGGCGGCGTACCAGCTCACCATCGACGCCCGCGTCCCCACCCTCGGTCTCGGCGGCCTCGCGATCGAGTTCTCGGTCAGCGGCAACGCCATCCGGGAGGAGGCGCCGTGAGCCGTCGGCGCGACGACAGAGGGAGCGCCCTCGTCGAGTTCTGCTGGGTGGGGCTGGTGCTGTTCATCCCGCTCACCTGGATCGTCATCTCGGTCTTCGAGGTGCAGCGCGGTGCCTTCGCGGTCAACGGTGCCGCTCGCGCCGCGGCGCGGGCCTTCGCGCTGGCTCCCGACGACGCGACGGGTACGGCTCGCGCGCGGGCGGTCGCGACCCAGACGCTCGCCGACCAGGGCAGCGAGGGGATGGTCGCCGACGTCCGCGTCACGTGCGGAGGACTCCCGAGCTGCCACACGGGCACCGCCGTCATCACCGTGGTGATCCGTTCCAGCGTCGAGATGCCGCTGCTGCCCGAGGTCCTGGCCTCCGAGCGCCGCAGCTTCGGCCTCGAGGCCCGCCACACGGTGCCGATCGGTCAGTACGTCGAGGCGGGGGAGGCCGGGTGAGGCGCGAGGAGCGGGGCTCGGCGATCCCGCTGATCGTCGGCCTCGCGGGTGTGCTGGTCCTGGCCATCGCCGTCGTCGTCAACGCCTCGTCCGCCTTCATGCAGCGCCAGTCGCTCGACACCCTCGCCGACGGGGCCGCCCTGTACGGCGCCGACATCGGCTCCGCCGGCGTGTACGCCGAGGGCCTGCCCGCCGACCGGTTGCTCCAGGAGGAGCGTGCGGTCCGGGCCGCGGTGCAGGACTACCTGCGACGGGTCGGGGCCTACGACACCTACGAGGGCATCGTGGTCCTCGCTCGGGTCGACGCGGCGGCGCGCGCGGTCACCGTGACGCTGAGTGCGCCGCTCGACCTGCCGCTCACCGTGCCGGGCACTCCGGGCCGGCCGACGGTCTCGGCGAGCGGTCGCGCGGCGGTGACGCTCGATCCGTCCGGCTGAGGGGTGCTCGGCCCGTCGGCACTCACCCCGCGGTCGAGCCACCGAGCGGGATGGTCGCCACCTCCTGCAGCTCGTCGCTCGCACCGAACCCGAGTCGCGCCAGGGTGATGGCGCCGATCTCCCACGGCGTCCCGGCGAAGTCCTCCAGCCCGGCGACCAGGGCGGCCAGGGCCTCGTCGCTGACCGCCTCGTCGAGGGTCGACACGGGGACCAGCGGTGCGAAGGAGCGGCGGTCCAGCATGAAGCCTGCCCGGCGCGCGGACTCGGTGATCTCCCGGAAGAGCGCGCGAAGGCCGTCGACCTCGCCCGCGAGGGACAGGTGGAGCAGCTCGTCCTGCCCGCCCATGTGCGGCTCGCCGGTGATGTGGACCGTCGGGGGCACCCACCCGGCGGCATCGTGCTCGAGGGTGGCACGCAGCCGGCTCGCGGCCTCCGGCTCGACGAAGCCGAACCGGGTCAGGTGCACCGTCATGCCCGTCACGGGCAGGGGCGTCAGTCCCCGGGCGGTGGCCGTCGACGGCTCGCGGCGCGATCGCGACCACGCCCTGCGGCGCGGCGCGGCCGCGGCAGTCCCGTCCATGCGTGCGCCGACGTCGGCCAGGAGGCGCGCGACCTCCTCCCGCTGTGCGAGCGGGGGGACGATGACTGCGCTCAGGTACACGGATGCCTTCCCTCGGCGAATGGCTGGCCGGGACTCGGACCCGGTCGGGACCGAGCATGACAACACCCGGCGCACGCCCGGGTCATCTCCGCACCCGTGTCCACAACTTTTCCCGCGTCGTGCGCATCTCCCTGCTCGAACCACGCCCGCCCGGGCGTCGACGCCCGACAGGGCACCACAGAGAGCACGGGGAGATCCACATGCACCGCATCACCACCACCATCACCACGCTGGCCACCGCCGCGGCCGTGATCGCCGGTCCGCTGGCGATGACCGCGACCACCGCGCAGGCTGCGGACACCACCGAGCGCCGGGCGGCGGCGTACACCGTGAAGGCCAGGGCCAACAAGGACGTCGTGACCGTCGGCGAGGACGTCGTCAAGGTCCGCGGCAAGGTCACCCCGCGTGCGGCCGGCGCCAAGGTCGTCCTCCAGCAGCGCCTGGAGGGCAAGAAGAAGTGGGCCGTCAGCAGCAAGGGGAAGGTCAAGCGCAACGGCACCTACCTGCTCACGGACCAGCCGAGCGTGCCCGGGACCCGGGAGTACCGCGTGCTCAAGCCCTCGGGCAAGGGCATCGGCAAGGGGACCAGCAAGGTCCTCCCCGTCGAGGTCTACCGGTGGGAGCCTCTCGCGCGTCGGTCGCCGGGCGCCGTCGAGAACGCCCGCGGCTTCGCCACGGTCACGGTGGGCACCAAGACGTACTACCCGAGTCTCGCGATCACCACGCCCGGCACTCCGGCGTACATCGAGTTCACGCTCGGCCGCCTGTGCACCGACCTGCGCGCGACCTACGCCCTCGAGGACGCCTCCGCGAGCGGCTCGAGCGGCGCGGTCCGGCTGCTGGTGGACGGTGCCACCAAGGTCGACCAGGGCCTCGTCGTCGGCCAGGTCGTCGAGTCGACCACCGACCTGACGGGCGCGTTCCGGCTGCGCTACGAGCTCGACTCCTCCGCCGCGCCGTCCGGTCGCACCACCGTCGCGTCCCCCGAGGTCCTCTGCACCACGTAGGGGACGCGGAACGGGGGCCGAGAGTCCTAGAATCCCCAGTGGCGGCCCGGTCCGGGCTGCCACTGCCAGGGGAGAAAGTCATGAACCGTCTCACCGCCCTGATCGCCGCCTCGGTCGTGATCGCCAGCCCGATGACCGTGGTGGCCCCGAGCGTCCACGCCGCACCCGATACCGCGCGCAAGCCCGCGGCGTACAAGGTCACGGTTAAGGTCAACACGCAGGACGTCATCCTCGGTGAGGGCGTCGTCGTCAGCGTCCGCGGCAAGGTGACGCCGCGGGCCGCTGGAAAGAAGGTCTTCCTCGAGCAGCGGCGGCCCGGCGCGAGGGCGTGGGCCGTCAGCACCAGGGCGACGGTCAAGAGCAACGGCACCTACGTGCTCACCGACGAGCCCGACGTCCTCGGAACCTATCGGTACCGCGTCGTCAAGCTCCGCTCCGGCGGGGTGAGGAAGGGGACCAGCGCGACGGTCGAGGTCCGTGCGTACGGGTGGCAGAAGCTCGCCCAGCGGCCGCGCGGCCTGTTCGAGAACATCGCCGTCTCCAGCACCGCGGTCATCGGCGGCCAGGCCTTCGCGTACTCCTTCCAGCCCTTCACCCGCGGTGCGCCGTCGTTCGTCGAGTACCCGCTGAAGGGACTCTGCACTGACCTGCGCACGACGTACGCCATGCACGACAGCGCGGCCGTCGGCTCCTCGTCCCGCATCACGCTCTCCCTCGACGGGGTGACCAAGGCCGACCAGGTGCTCGTGAAGGGCCAGGTCGTCGCGGCCACCGCCGACCTCACCGGTGCGCTCCAGCTGCGCTACGACCTCTTCTCCACCGCGGACCCGGCCAGCTACCCGGTCGTCGTGACCCCGGAGGTGCTCTGCACGAAGTGAGTTGGACACGGCACGAAGTGATCTGAAGGCCTGTCTTTCGACACTCCTCACACCCGCGCCGTAGTGTGGGATCTTGTGGCGAGCACCGACTTCGAAGCAGAGATCAAGCAGCTCCAGGCGACCATGAAGACCATCGGACAGGTCCTCGACCTGGATGGCATGCGCAGGGAGATCGCCGACCTCGGCGAGCAGGTCGCCTCGCCCGACCTGTGGGACGACGTGGAGAGCGCCACCCGCATCACCGGGCGTCTCTCGGCCCTGCAGGGTGAGCTCGACAAGTTCACCGGCCTCGACTCGCGCATCGAGGACCTTGCGCTGATGGTCGAGATGGCGCAGGAGGAGGGCGACGCCTCCAGCCTCGAGGACTCCCAGCGCGAGCTCGAGCGCATCAAGAAGTCGGTCGAGTCCCTCGAGATCCGCACCCTGCTCAACGGTGAGTACGACGCCCGCGAGGCGCTGGTCAGCATTCGCTCGGGCGCCGGTGGCGTCGACGCCGCCGACTTCGCCGAGACCCTGATGCGCATGTACATGCGCTGGGCCGAGCAGCACAAGTACCCCGTCGAGGTCTACGAGACGTCGTACGCCGAGGAGGCCGGCCTCAAGTCCGCCACCTTCGCCATCCACGCGCCGTACGCCTACGGCACGCTGTCCGTCGAGGCCGGCACCCACCGCCTCGTGCGGATCAGCCCCTTCGACAACCAGGGGCGCCGCCAGACGTCGTTCGCCGCCGTCGAGGTCGTCCCGGTGCTCGAGCAGACCGACGAGATCGAGATCCCCGACGAGGAGATCCGTGTCGACGTCTACCGCTCGGGCGGCCCCGGTGGCCAGTCCGTCAACACCACCGACTCCGCCGTGCGGCTGACCCACATCCCCACGGGCACCGTGGTGAGCTGCCAGAACGAGAAGTCGCAGCTGCAGAACAAGGCCTCGGCCATGGTGGTGCTCAAGGCCAAGCTGCTCGCCCTGAAGAAGGCCGAGGAGAAGGCCCACCTCGACGGCCTGCGCGGGGACGTCCAGGCGTCGTGGGGCGACCAGATGCGCAACTACGTGCTCAACCCGTACCAGATCGTCAAGGACCTGCGGACCTCCTACGAGTCCGGCAACCCGCAGGCGGTCTTCGACGGCGACATCGACGCCTTCCTCGAGGCCGGCATCCGCTGGCGCCGCGGGGCCGAGAAGGTCGAGGCCTGACGGCCTGAGGGCTGGTCCCGGGCTCGTTCCGTCTGCCGGTCCGGGTGCATCGTCCCCGTGGTCGGGTCGGCCACCAAGGCAGCGGCACGTCGTCGCGGATCGCGCGACCTGTGGTCGTCCGCCGCTAGTTGAGCCGGGCGGGCCGGACCGGACCGCCGGACAGGACACTGGCGGCGTACGACGGGTGGGTCGGTGAGATCCGTGTCGCGCGCCGCCAGTTGTTGAGGCTGCAGGCGGCGACCTGTCGTCCCCCGCCAGTTGAGCCGTCCCGGCCGGACCGCCGGACACGACACTGGCGGCGTACGACGGGTGGATCGGTGAGATCCGTGTCGCGCGCCGCCAGTTGTTGAGGCTGCAGGCGGCGACCTGTCGTCCCCCGCCAGTTGAGCCGGGCGGACCGGACCGCCGGACACGACACTGGCGGCGTACGACGGGTGGGGCGGTGAGATCCGTGTCGCGCGCCGCCAGTTGTTGAGGCTGCAGGCGGCGACCTGTCGTCCCCCGCCAGTTGAGCCGGGCGGGCCCGGACCGGACCGCCGGACACGACACTGGCGGCGTACGACGGGTGGATCGGTGAGATCCGTGTCGCGCGCCGCCAGTTGTTGAGGCTGCAGGCCGGGAGCTGTCGTCCCCCGCCAGTCGAGCGGGCCGGACCGAGAAGGCCGAGCCCGTCAGCCCAACAGGGGACCGGTCGCCCTTCCCGCGACCGATCCCCTGAGGTCCCTGGGGTCCCTGAGAAACCGATCAGCGACGGCGCCGGAACGCGGCCTCGGTGAGGGCTGGAGGGGCGTAGCCGCGGTCGGCCTCGTTGAGGGTCGTGCCGGGCGGCACGATCTCGTCGATGCGGTCCAGGACGTCGTCGGAGAGGTCGACCTTGTCCGCGCCGAGCTGGGACTCCAGCTGCTCCAGCGTGCGCGGGCCGATGATGGCCGACGAGACGGCGGGGTGCTTGAGCACGAAGGCGAGAGCCAGGTGGATGAGCGACACCCCGGCCTGGTCGGCCAGGTCCTGCAGGTCGTGGACCGCCTCGAGCTTGGCCCTGTTCTCCGGCGAGGTCGGGTCGTGGCGGGCCGGCTGCCGCGCGGCTCGCGAGGAGACGACCGGGGCGTCCTCGCCGCGGCGGTAGCGGCCCGACAGCCAGCCCCCGGCGAGCGGCGACCAGGGCAGGATCCCCAGACCGTGCCTCTCCGCGGTCGGCAGCAGGTCGCGCTCCACCTCGCGGGCCAGGATGCTGTACGGCGGCTGTTCGGTGACCGGGCGCTCGCGGTGCCGGTCCCGGGCCACCCACTGCGCCTCGACGACCTGCGACGGCAGGAACGTCGACGTACCGATGTAGCGGATCTTGCCGGCGTGCACCAGGTCCGACAGTGCGCCCAGGGTGTCGTCGATGTCGATCTCGGGGCGCGGACGGTGCACCTGGTAGAGGTCGATGTGGTCGGTCTGCAGCCGGCGCAGGGAGTCCTCGACGGCGCGGACGATCCAGCGGCGCGAGTTGCCCGAGGAGTTGGGGTCCTCGTCGGACATGGAGCCGTGGAACTTGGTGGCGAGCACGACCTCGTCACGCCGGCCCTTCAGCGCCTTGCCGACGATCTCCTCCGACTCGCCGCGGGCGTAGACGTCGGCGGTGTCGATGACGTTGATGCCGGCGTCGAGGGCACGGTGGATGATCCGGATCGACTCGTCGTGGTCCGGGTTGCCCCAGGCGCCGAACATCATCGCGCCGAGGGTCAGCGGGCTGACCTGGACACCGGTGCGGCCGAGGTTGCGGTGGGTCATGCGATCTCCAGTCGATTCGTGGTGGTGTGGCCGGTCTTGATGGGGGAGTACTGGCTGGTCGGCCGGTCGAGGCCGTAGTGGTCGCGCAGCGTCGTGCCCTCGTACGCCGTCCGGAACAGGCCGCGGGCCTGCAGTATCGGTACGACGTGGTCGACGAAGGCCTCGAGTCCCGACGGTAGCGCCGGCGGCATCACGTTGAAACCGTCCGCGGCGCCACTGGTGAACCACTCCTCGATGGCGTCGGCCACCTGCTCGGGTGTGCCGCTGAAGGTCCGGTGGCCACGGCCGCCGCCGAGGCGACCGATGAGCTCGCGGACGGTCAGGCCCTCGCGGCGCGCCAGCGTCACGATGAGGGTGTAGCGCGACTTGGCGCCCTCGATCGCGTCCTCGTCGGGCAGGTCGTCGGGGAGCTGCTCGTCGAGGGCGAGCCGCTCCGGGGCCACCCGCAGGGTGCGGGCCAGCTGGCGGCGGGCGTAGTCGGGCTGGATGAGCCGGTCGAGCTCCTCCTCCAGGGCGCGCGCCTCGGCCTCGGTCGAGCCGATGGCCGGCACGATCCCCGGCAGCACCAGCAGCTGGTCGGGGTCGCGCCCGAAGGCGGTGGCCCGGGCCTTGATGTCGGCGTAGAAGGCCTGCGCGTCCGCGAGCGTCTGCTGGGCGGTGAAGATCGCCTCCGCGTGCCGCACCGCGAAGTCGCGACCGTCCTCCGACGACCCGGCCTGCACGAGCACCGGGCGACCCTGGGGCGACCGGGGCAGGTTGAGCGGTCCGGCGACCCGGAAGTGGGTGCCGGTGTGGTGGATCGGGTGCACCAGGTCGGAGTCGCCCCACACGCCGGACTCCTTGTCGGCGAGCACCGCGTGGTCGTCCCAGCTGTCCCAGAGCTTGACCGCCACGTCGACGAACTCGTCGGCCCGGCGGTAGCGGTCGACGTGTGCCGGCAGCTCGTCCAGCCCGAAGTTCCGAGCCGCCTCGAGCGTCGCGGTGGTCACGATGTTCCAGCCCGCCCGACCGCCGCTGACGTGGTCGAGGGAGGCGAAGCGGCGGGCCAGGTTGAAGGGGTCGTTGTACGACGTCGACGCCGTCGCGATGAGTCCGATGCGGCTGGTCGCCATGGCCATCGCCGTCAGCAGCACCGTCGGCTCCAGGGCGCCCGCGGGACGCCGGCCCACCTCGCCGAAGAGGGCGGGGGAGTCGGCGAAGAACACCGAGTCCATCAACCCCCGCTCGGCCGTGCGCGCCAGCTCGACGAAGTGCCGCACGTCGGTGTTGGCCTGTGGATCGCTCTCGGGCAGCCGCCACGACGCCTCGTGGTGACCGGTGCTCATCAGGAACGCGTTGAGACGCAGCCGGCGGGTCACGAGGCCCTCCTCACGGCGTCGTCGGCGCGAAGGTGCGGGGCGTCGTCGGCGTGGACGTGCCGGGTGTCCTGGACCCGGAGGTGGTGGTCATCCTCCACACCGAGCTCGGCGAGCAGCCGTGCGCGTAGGGCGGCGAAGGCCGGGTCGGCCTGGGAGCGCGAGCCGGGCAGCTCGATGCGCAGGTCCGAGGACACGACGCCGTCGTCGAGCACGATCACCCGGTCGGCCAGCACGATCGCCTCGTCGACGTCGTGCGTCACCAGCAGCACTGCGGGCCGGTGGGTCGCGCAGAGCTTGCGGAGCAGGACGTGCATCTTGATCCTGGTCAGCGCGTCGAGCGCCCCGAAGGGCTCGTCGGCGAGCAGCAGCTGCGGCTCGCGCACCAGCGAGCGGGCCAGCGCCGCGCGCTGGGCCTCGCCGCCGGACAGCTCGTGTGGCCAGGCCCGCTCGCGGCCGGCGAGGCCCACCTCGGCGAGCGCCTCCCTCCCCCGAGCGGAGGCGTTCCTGCGGCCGAGGCCGAGCACCACGTTGTCCAGCACCCGTCGCCACGGCAGCAGCCGCGAGTCCTGGAACACCACCGACACGTCGTCGGGCACCGAGATGCTGCCGCTGCCGGCCACGTCGCGGTCCAGCCCGGCCAGGGCCCGCAGCAGCGTGGACTTGCCGCTGCCCGAGCGACCCAGGAGGGCCACGAACTCGCCGGCCGGGATGTCGAGGTCGAGCCCGTTGAGCACCCCGCCGGCCTCGTTGAAGCTGCGGTGCAGGTCGCGGACCCGGACGGCGGTCGCCCCGGCTCCGTCGTGGTCGTTCAGCCTTCCAGTGTGCGTCGCCATGCGAGCGCCTTCCTTTCGATGAGACGGACGGCGGAGTCGGCGACCAGGCCGAGCACCGCGTAGACCACGAGGCCGACGACGATGACGTCGGTCTGCCCGTAGTTGGAGGCGAGCGTGATCATGTGGCCGATCCCGCTCGTCGCGTTGACCTGCTCGACGACCACCAGGGCCAGCAGGGCGGAGGTGACCGCGAAGCGCAGCCCCAGCAGGAAGCCGGGCATCGCGCCGGGGAGCACGACCGACCGGACGAACTCCGACCGGGAGATGCCCACGGTCTCGGCC
>NZ_JBFUMD010000008.1:0-24581 GCF_054049555.1 Nocardioides sp. P5_C9_2 | reverse complement strand
GCCGAGGAACAGCGCCGTCGCCTCGTCGACGGGCGCGGCCCACACGGCACCGATCGGGCCGGTCTGCACCACCTGCCCGCCGCGCATCACGGCCAGCCRGTCGGCGACCGTGAACGCCTCCTCGTGGTCGTGGGTCACCATCAGCGCGGTGGTGCCCGCGGCGCGGAGGATCTCGCGCAGGTCGACCGCGAGCCGTTCGCGCAGCGATGCGTCCAGCGCGGAGAGGGGCTCGTCGAGCAGCAGCAGCCGGGGCTCCACGGCCAGCGCCCGGGCCAGCGCGACCCGCTGCCGCTCGCCGCCCGAGAGCGTGGCCGGGAGGCGGTCGTCGTACCCCTCGAGGCCGACGAGCGCGAGCAGCTCGCGGACCCGGTCCGTCGAGGGCCGACGCCGCAGCCGCAGGGCGTAGCCGATGTTGCGCGCCACCGTCAGGTGCCCGAAGAGCTGACCGTCCTGGAACATCAGCGCGAAGCCGCGCCGGTGGGTCGGCAGGTGGTCGACCGGCTCCCCGTCGAAGGCGATCCGGCCGCCGGTCAGCGGCTCGAGGCCGGCGACGGCGCGCAGCAGGGTGGACTTGCCGCACCCGGACGGACCGAGCACCGCGAGCACCGCGCCGTCGGGGAGCTCGAGGCTCACGCGGTGCACGGCGGGGACGCCGTCGTACGCCACGGAGACGTCGGTGAGGCTCAGCATCAGAAGGCCCCCAGGCTGGGGACGCGCAGGCGCTCGACGACCAGCACGACCGTCGCGGTGGCCAGGGCGAGGACCACCGAGGCGGCCAGCGCCATGCCGTAGTTGTGCTCGCCGGGGTGGCCGAGGAGCCGGAAGATCACGACCGGCACCGTGGGGCGCTCGTCGCGGGCCAGGAACGCGGTCGCGCCGAACTCCCCCAGCGACACCGCGAAGGCGAACCCGCTGGCCGCGAGCAGCGGCTTCCACACCACGGGGAGGTCGACGGTCAGCAGCGCCCGCCACGGGGGCGCGCCGAGGGACGCCGCGGCCTGGCGCTGGCGGTCGTCGATCCCGGTCAGCACGGGCGCGATGGTGCGCACGACGAGCGGCAGCGCGACCAGGGCCTGGGCGATCGGCACCAGCAGCGGCGAGTCCCGCAGGTCCAGCGGCGGCCGGTCCAGGCTGATCAGGAAGCCGAAGCCGATCGTCACCGCACTCACCCCGAGTGGCAGCATGAAGAACACGTCGAGCCCACCTCGGACCCGACGCTCGACCCGCGTCCGGGAGCGCCGGGTCACCAGGAGCGCCACCGAGAGGCCCATCAGCAGCGCCATCCAGGTGGCGTCGACCGCGGTCCGCAGGGAGGTGACCAGCGCGGCGGTCACGGGGACCAGCAGCGCCTGGTCCTCCCCGGACGTGGTGAGGCGGCGGTAGTTGTCCAGGCTCCAGGCGCCGTCGGAGTGCAGCGACCCGGCGACGAGGGTCACGACGGGCAGCGCCACGGCGGCCAGCAGCAGGGTGGTCGCCACCAGCACGGGTACGTCGCGTCGCCGGGGCCGCTGCGGGCGCGGCGTGGTCCGCGTGGTCGACGGGTCCGGGGTGGCCCGCAGCCGCGCCGCCACGGCGAGCAGGCCGACCACGACGACGAGCTGCACCATCGACAGCGCGGCCGCCGCACGGAGGTCGAAGAGGGTCGTGGTGAGCAGGTAGATCTCGGTCTCGACGGTCGCGTGGCGCACCCCGCCCAGGGTGAGCACGACCCCGAACGCGGTGGCGCAGAAGAGGAAGACCACGCTCGCCGCGCTCACGATCGAGGGCCGCAGCGCGGGCAGCGTGACGGTGCGCAGGACCTGCCAGGGCGAGGCGCCCAGGGCGGCCGCCGCCTCGCCGGGCCGGGGGTCGAGCGACTCCCAGGCGGCGCCCACCGCCCGGATCACCACGGCCACGTTGAAGAACACGAGCCCGGCGATGATCGCGGTGGGGGTCCCGTCGAGGCCGAGGCCGCCGAGCGGGCCGGACTCGCCGAGCAGCTCGCGGAAGGCCACGCCGACCACCACCGTGGGCAGCACGAACGGCACGAGCAGCGCCGCCCGGACCAGCTGTCGCCCCGGCAGCGCCAGCCGGTGCAGCGCGTAGGCCGCCGGCATCCCGACCAGCACGGCCACGACCGTGGCCACCGACGAGGACCAGACGGTGAACCACGCGACCCGCAGCACCCGCGGCCGGGCCAGCACGTCCAGCACGCCGCCGACGTCCAGGCGCCCGTCGACCAGGAAGCCCCGGGACACCATCGCGGACACCGGCAGCACGAAGAAGACGCCCAGCACGAGCACCGGCCCGAGGGCCAGTGCTGCCAGGGCGGCGAGCCGCCTCACCGGCTGATGACGTCCGTCCACTCCGTGAGCCACTGCTCGCGGTGGGCGGCGATGTCCGCAGGGGCGACCTCGTAGGGGTCGCTGGGCTGCTCGGCGTACGTCGCCCAGTCGGCGGGGACGTCGACGTCGTCGCTGACGGGGAAGACGTACATGCTCGTCGGGAGCGCGGCCTGGACCTCGTCGGAGAGCAGCCAGTCGACGACCGCCTCGGCGCCGGCCGGGTTGGCGGCACCGTCGAGGACACCGGCGTACTCCACCTGCCGGAAGCAGGTGTCGAGCAGGGCCTTCGTCGTCGAGCGGCCGCCCTTGACGGTGAAGGCGGGCGACGAGTCGTAGGACAGCACGATCGGACGGTCGCCGCTGCCGCCACCCTGGGTGAAGTCGCCGTAGTAGGCGTCCTCCCAGCCGTCGACGACCTTGGCGCCGTTGGCCAGCAGGTCGCTCCAGTAGTCGGCCCAGCCGTCCTCGCCGTACTCGGCGACCGTGCTCAGCAGGAAGGCCATCCCCGGCGAGCTGGTCGAGGCGCCGGGGACGACGAACAGGTCCTGGTACGTCGGGTCGGTGAGGTCGTCGAGGGTCCGCGGCGGCGCGATGCCCTCGCGCTCGAACCACGTCGTGTCGACGTTGACGCACACGTCTCCCACGTCGATCGGGGTGAGGCGGTCGGCGCCCTCGTCCAGGACGTACTGGGCGGCACCCGGCGGCAGGTCGGCCGCGAACGGCGCGAAGACGCCCTCGTCGAGCGGCCGCGAGGCGAAGGTGTTGTCGACGCCGAAGGCGACGTCGCCGGTCGGGTCGTCCTTGGTCAGCGACAGCTTGGCGGTGAGCGTGCCACCGTCGCCCGCCGAGCGGGTCTGCAGGTCGATGCCGGTCTCGTCCTCGAACGAGCGGACCAGCCTCTTGGGCAGCGAGAAGGACGAGTGGGTGACCAGCACGACGGTGCTGCCGGCCAGGCCGTCGTCACCGGCCGCCGGGGTCCTCTCCGGCTCGGTCCCCGAGTCGCCGCCCATGGTGCTGCAGCCGGTGGCGGCGAGCAGCAGGGCCGCGGCCCCGGTGGCGGCCCTGCCGGTCGTGGTGAGGGCGCGTGCGCGCGCAGTCTTCATCGTGGACTCCCTATCGCCGGTGCTAGCCGGATCAGGTTCGGAGGGTCTGCGGTCTCCCGCACTCTCAGCACGCTGGCGTGCTCCCCTGTCTGTGTCCCTCGCACTCTACGCTGGCCCTCATGGAGGGCTGGTGAGGATCTCGGTGCTGGCCTTCGACGACCTCGACGCCCGGACGGCGTACCCGCTGTGGCGGCTGCGTCAGCAGGTCTTCGTGGTCGAGCAGGCCTCGCCCTATCCCGACCTCGACGGCCGCGACCTCGAGCCCGCGACGCGGCACGTGCTGGCCCACGACGACGACGCGCTCGTCGGGTGCGCCCGGGTGCTCGACGACGGCTCCCACGCACGGATCGGACGGGTGGTGGTCGCCCCCGCGGCGCGTGGTCGCGGGCTGGCGCGGGACCTGGTGGACGCGGCCATGGCGGTCGTGGGCGGGCGCGAGGTGCGCCTCGACGCGCAGACCCAGCTGACCGCGTTCTACGCGTCGTACGGCTTCGAGGTGAGCGGTCCGGAGTTCGTCGAGGACGGCGTCGCTCACGTGCCGATGGTGCGTCGGTAGACGACGACCCCGTCCTGCTCGGCGTGGGTGAGACCGCCTCGGGCGACCAGCAGCTCGAGGTGCGCCCGGGTCTCCAGGGTGGCCAGCGCCGAGTTGAAGACGTCGAGTGAGTCCAGCGTCCGCTCGTGGCGCGTCCACGGCAGGACGCCGGCGACGTCGTACGACGACAGCGCACCGTCGCCGACCGCCTCGAGGCAGCGGGCGAGCCGCTCCTCGTGGTGGGCGAGCAGCTCGTCGACCCGGGCGTGCGAGGAGGGGGCGACGGGGCCGTGGGCCGGGAGCAGGGTGAGGTCGGGGAGATTGCGGACCCGGGTCAGCGAGCCCATGAAGTCGCCGAGCGGCGAGTCCGCCACGGCCGGCTCGAAGCCGATCGACGGGGTGATCGTCGGCAGCACGTGGTCGCCGGCGAAGAGCAGCGAGGCGTCGCGGTCGGCGAAGACGTAGTGGCCACGGGTGTGCCCGGGCGTGTGCACCGCGTCGAGGGTGCGGTCGCCGACCTCGAGGCTCAGGTCGCCCTCCAGCCAGGTGTCGGGATAGTCCCACTGGGACAGGTCGGGCGTGTGCGTGCGGGTGAACTCGCCCCAGGCCCGGGCGATGTCCGGGGCGCCGGCACGCTCGAGCAGCACGACGTGCGGGTCGGCGCCGCTCCGGTCGCGATCGTGGATCAGGTCGAGGGTCGCCTTGTCGCCGAGACCCAGGCTCACGTGCGACCCGACCTCGCGGCGGATGGTGACTGCCTGCGTGTAGTGGTCGCGGTGGACGTGGGTCACCAGGAAGCGCCGGATGTCGCCGACCTGGCGGTCGATCTCCTTCAGGGACTGCTCGAGCTGGGTGCGGGACACCTCGATCGCCCAGCCGCCGTCGACCAGCGTGAGCCCGTCGTCGGTCTCCAGGACGTAGACGTTGACCGCACGCAGGCCGTCCATCGGGAGCGGCAGCGGGATCCGGTGCACCCCCGGCGCGACGGCCCAGGCCCCCGGCTCGGTCCAGTGGGTGCCGGAGTCCGGCGAGACGGCGCGAGCGGTCGAGGTCACCCGCAGGACTCTAGGCGGGGCCGTGGACCGGCCGCCGCTGGGTCGCCCGCCGAGCGGTGGGTCAGCCACCGTCGACGACAGAGAAATGTGGCTGAGTCACCGCTACCGGGGTCGAGCGAGTATCCGGGGACGATCTCGTTCCCCAGCGGGGACTCCGCCGCCCGAAGCCCGCGAGCCTCAGCCGAGCCAGGCGCGGTAGGCGGTCACGTCGGGGGTGACGACGCCGTCGGCACCGACGTGCGCGAGGGTGCGCCACTCGGCGCGGGTGAGGGCGTAGCCACCGACCACCAGGTCCCCCTGCCGGTGCAGTCGGCGGACCCGCTGCTCGGTGAGCAGCCGGGCGGGCACGTTGTAGCCGCCCACCTGGCCCTTGGTCTGGCGGACCTTGCGCCAGCCGCTGACGATCAGCTGGTTGCCCATCCGGGGCGAGAGGCGGCGTACGCGCTCGAGGGCGGTGGCGCGCAGCGACGAGAGGGCGGTGAGCTCGACGAGCCCCGCGTCCTTGACGAGGTTGACCACCCGACGGACCTGGGTCGTCGACCAGTTGCTGCCCTTGAGCTCGAGCATCAGCGAGAACGGCCTGCCCCGCTCGGCCCGCGCCGCGGCGAACGCCAGCAGCTCCTCCAGGTGCGGGATCGGCTTGCGGCCGGTCCGCTCCAGGCACTGCCGGTCCAGCTGGCGGCGCGTCCAGGCGCCGATGGGACCCGTGCAGGTGGTGGTGCGGCCGAGACCACTGTCGTGGAGCACCACGAGCTCGTCGTCGCGGGTGCGCCGTACGTCGGTCTCGATCGCGGTCGCGCCCGCGCGCAGCGAGTGTCGGAACGCCGCGAGGGTGTTCTCCCCGAGGGTCCGCGTCGGGCCGCCACGGTGGGCGGTGACCGAGAAGTCGCGGGCGGCGGCCGGGCCCTCGGTCGCCGTCGCGGGGGCGACGGACAGCGGGAGGACGACCAGGACGGCGAGGGCCGGGGGCAGGAGCAGGCGGAGGGCACGGGACACGGCGGACATCATGCCTGCCGCGGGGGGACCGGCCGCGTAGGCGCATGGCGAACGCTCTTGCCCCCGCTCCCACCGCGACGCAGACTGGACGGTGGGCCGGGCGCCCGACCGGCCCGTCGGGAGTACACGATGGACACGCTCGTCCCCGGTCTCCGGGTCACCCACCAGATGCTCGCCGAACGCCTCGACCTGGCCGCCGTCGCCCGCCCGACGACGGACCCCGAGCATCCCCGCGACCAGTTCCCCGCCATCGACACGTTCCTGGCCAGCGCCAGCCGGCACAACTCGGCCTCCCTGGCCGTCCTGGTGCCCGCCGCGCGCAGCCACGTCCAGGACGGAGCCGACCGCGCCCACGCGTACATCGCCCAGAGCCGGCGCTTCGAGATCGCCCTCTCGCAGGTCAAGGCCAAGCTCTACGGGTCGACGTACGCCGTGCGGCGGCCGTGGGAATCCATCTGGAGCGACGTGCGGCACGAGCTCGCCGGGACCTGCGCGATGGAGGCCGCGCTGGCGGCCGCCATCGCGGCGAGCCGCCGCGACGACGACCCGGACTGGGGAGAGCGGCTCTACCGGGCCGAGCTGTCCGCCCCGACGCGCCCGCACCCCTACATCCCCCACCAGGGGGTGCCGGGTCGGGTGGCGCGCACGGTGGCCCGGCGGGTCGACGGCTTCTGGGACGCCGCCGAGGGTCGGATGGTGCCCGAGCCGTTGCACCACCACGAGCGTGGCGGCGACGGCGCGTTCACGCAGTACTTCCTGGCCGACCCGCACCTGCCCGACGAGGACGAGGGCCAGGAGGCCCCGGGCAGGACCGACGGAGCCTGACGAGGGGACGCTCCGAGGAGGTCAGAGCGAGTCGGGCACCTGCAGCGTGTCCGGGTCGCTGCGCGGGGGCAGCCCGGCGAGCGCGGCCCGCAGGAGAGCCACCCGGGCGGCGACGACGACCTTGCGACGCACCCGCCCACCGGGGGCGTCGCCCAGGGTCTCCTCCACGGCGGCGGTGACCTGCGCGTCCGTGAAGACGGGCCGGGCGCCGGTCTCGACCTCGACGTCCGGGAGGGCGACGAGGGCCGGCAGCAGCTGGCTCCCGAGGGCGTCGAGCACCTGGTAGCGCTCGTAGCCGGTCATCGCGGTCCACACGACGTCAGGGTCCTGTCGCCCCTTGCGCAGGCTGCGCTGCTGGGCCACGGCGACCGGCTTGGCCGCGGCGGTGAGGGCGAGGGTCAGCTCGTGCTCGGTGAAGCGCATGACCCCAGCATGCCGCCCGAGCCCGCCCGGCGCCGCACCGGCCGACGTCACCAGTCCAGCTCGTGGCACTCCCGCGACRCCGCCGACTCCACCTGCAGGGTGGCGTGGGAGATCTCGTGCTCACGACGCAGCAGGCCGCGCGCATCGTCGAGCACGCGCTGCGCGTGCCCCTCCGCGGCGACGAGGTGCGCCGTCGCGACGTGCATGCCGGAGGTCAGCGTCCAGACGTGGACGTCGTGCACGTCAGTGACCCCGTCGAGGGCGCCGAGGTCCGCGGCGATCACGTCGACCTCCATGCCGGCGGGGACGTGCTGGCCGAGGACGGCGAGGACCTGCCGGCCGAGCGCGACCGCGCGCACGGCCACGAAGATGCCGATGGCCAGCGCCACCACCGTGTCCCACACGCCCTCGCCGGTGGTGGCGACCAGCACGCCCGCGACCAGCACGCCCAGCGAGCCGAGGGTGTCGGCGACGACCTCGAGGTAGGCGCCCTTGACGTTGAGCGACTCGTCCGCGCCGCCCCGCAGCAGGAACAGCGCGACGAGGTTGACGACGAGGCCCAGCCCGCCGACGACGAGCATCGGCGTGGAGGCGACCGCCACGTCGCTGCCCCGGCGACCCAGCGCCTCGATCACGACGTACGCCGAGACGCCGAGCATCAGCAGCACCGCGAGCCCGGAGGCGAAGACCTCGGCCCGGTAGGAGCCGTAGGTGCGGCGACCGGTGGTGTCCGGGCGCGACGCGATGCGGGTGGCCACCAGGGCGGCACCGAGCGCCACGACGTCGGCGGCCATGTGGCCCGCGTCCGACAGCAGGGCCAGCGAGCCCGACGTGAGCCCGACGACGAGCTCCACGGCGAAGAACGACGCGATCAGGCCGAAGGAGACCGCCAGCCGCCACCGGTGCCGCTCCCCCGCGTGCCCGGACGAGCCACCGTGCCCGTGACCGTGACCTGCCCCCACGCCCGCCTCCGATGGTCCGGTGTCCCGGGTCCTCCCGGTCTCGTGGCCACGGTAGCCAGCGGGTCTACCTCGAGCGACGCCCCCACCGGGACCGGCGTGGTCGCACGGCTCGATGGCGCATCCCGGTCGACCGTGCCGGCACCCTTGACGCGGGAGGCACCTGCTCCTCCACCGGCGAGGTGGTCGGCGTCTCGACGATCGTGACGGCCTCGGCGCGGGCGACGTCCCCGGGGACGAGGATCGCGCGGACCTCGTCCACGATGTCGGCCACCACTCTGGTGTCGAGCCTGTCGGCGAACGCGACGAGGGCATGGTCGCCGATCGCAGCGACCAGCGTCGTGCCGTGCGCGTAGTCGAGCAGCACACAGGTCTCCCGGTAGCGCTCCTCGAGGGCGCCGAGGACGGCCAGGGCGCGGACGCCAACCTCGGGCAGGGCGGCCACCGGGTCGAGCAGCCCGGTGCCGGACCGGGGCACCGCGGCCGCGACGACCCGCTTGTCGCCCGTGATGACCGCGCTCCAGTGGGTACCGAGCATCTGACCCACCCGTTGCATGCAGTGGCCGAGCGCGGCGTGCACGTCGGCGCCACCGACCACGACGACGTCCTTGGGCGTACGCGGCTCCCCGGCACCCACCTCGGCCGACAGGGCCGGAGCGCTGCCCTGGCCCCAGCCCACCCGGACCGTCACGGTGGTGCTGCCGATGGCCCTGACCCACTCGAGGTCGCCTGCACCCGTGAAGAGGTCGAGCTGCCCGGCCACCCGGCAGGCGTAGCGCAGCGACAGTGCGAGCCTTCCCGAGTCGCCGTCGTCGCCGGTCGTGGTGCCGTCGGCAGCCACGGTGAAGCGACGCGCGGACGCCGTGCTCGAGATGGCCTCGCTCTCGGTCATCGGACTCCCCCCAGGATGCGTCGCGGCAGCGTCCCGCGGTCCCGAGACCCCCATCCCGCGCGGAACGCTGTCCTCAGGACAGCACGRCAACGGCGTCGAGCGGGGAAGGTTGGCGGAATCTTGACGCCGTGCAGACGCCTCACTCCACCCCGGGCACGATCCTCATGTCACGCACGGCGCCGCCGTCGAGCGCGTCCAGCGCCTCCCGGTAGGCGGGGCTGTCGTGGGCAGCCCGGGCCGCCTCCACCGAGTCGAACACGATGACCACGGTGCGGGTGGCCTCACCCGCCTCGTAGGTCTGCTCGGGCAGCCCGCGGGCCACGAACGTCCCGCCGGCCGCCCGCAGCGCCGGGCCGGCCAGCTCGGCGTACGCCGCGACCTTGGTCTCGTCGGTGATCTCACGGTAGATGCTGATCCAGTAGGCGCTCATGCGCCCATCCTGTCGGGTGCGGGTGACAGCATGGACCGGTGGACGAGGCACGGTCACGGCTGGCTGCCGAGAGGGCGCGGGTCCTCGCGCGGCTCGGTGCCCTCACCGGGGACCACGACGCGGTGGTCGCGGCGTCGCTCGACACCAACGCCGACGACGAGCACGACCCGGAGGGCGCCACCATTGCCTTCGAGCGCTCCCAGATCGGCGCCCTCATCGCCCAGGCCCGCGCGCACCTCGCCGAGATCGACCGGGCCGAGGCGCGTCTCCGGGACGCGACGTACGGCACCTGCGAGCGTTGCGGCGCGACCATCCCGGCCGCTYGGCTCGAGGCCAGGCCCACCGCCCGCCGGTGCGTGGAGTGCGCCTCGTCGCGCTGAGGGGGGCGGCCACCGACCTCGGGTGAGGTGCGTCAGCCCTGCACCAGCACGACGTGCAGCGTCCGGGGACCGTGCACGCCCTCGACCCGGTCCAGCTCGATGTCACTGGTCGCGCTCGGCCCGCTGATCCAKGTGAGGGGCCGGGCCGGGTCCAGCAGCGCCACCGCGTCGGGCACGTCGGCGACCACCTGGTCGGAGCGCACGACGCACACGTGCAGGTCCGGCACCAGGCTGATCGCCCGCCGCCCCTGGTCCGGCGCGTGGTCCAGCACGATGGTGCCGGTCTCGGCGATGCCGACGCGGGCGGCGGTCACCACGGCGTCGATGGCGTCCAGGTCGGTGGCGGACAGCCCGTCGTCGACCACCGAGCCGGGCACCTCGATCCCCAGCCCGGACGGTACGACGGCGCTGCCGCCGGCCAGCGCCGCGGCCACCGTGGCCGCCAGCTCGTCGGCGCCGCAGCGGGTCACCACGGCGCGGTAGTCCTCGACCCGCTCGACGAAGAGACCGACCAGGTCGTCGACCGGTCGTGCCGTCGGAGGTGCGGGCAGGGCGCCGGCCGGCTCGACGCCGTCGAGCGCGGCACGGACCGCCGCCAGGATCTCGTCGCGGGCGCTGGTCATCGTCGTCCTCCGTCGGTGCGCTGCCACCAGGCGCGGAACGACTCCGCGGGCGGGGCGGGCAGGTCGCGCGCGGAGGTCCAGGCGGCACCGGGACCCGGCAACCTGCCGGCCGCCCGGCGACCGCCCGGGAGCGTCGTACGACCGAGGCGGCCCAGGACGCGGCCGGCGAGGCCCGACGCCCTCTCGGCCCACCCGAGCCGGCGCGCGTCGCTGAACGCCCACGCCGTGGCCCTCATGGCCACCGCCTCCGGCTTGGGCACGGCGTCGCCGCGGTGGCTGTCGACCACCTGGGCGCGCTGGTCGACGAGCACCGACGGGATGTCGATGCGGACCGGGCAGACCTCGAAGCAGGCCCCGCACAGCGACGACGCGTAGGGCAGCGACGCGGTCTGCTCGTCGCTCACACCGTTGAGCAACGGGTTGAGGATCGCGCCGATCGGGCCGGGGTAGACCGAGCCGTAGGCGTGCCCGCCGACCCGCTCGTAGACCGGGCAGACGTTGAGGCAGGCCGAGCAGCGGATGCAGCGCAGCGCCTGGCGGCCGACGTCGTCGGCCAGCGCGCGGGTGCGGCCGTTGTCCAGCAGGACCACGTGCACCTCCTGGGGACCGTCGCCGGGAGTGACGCCGGTCCAGGTGGAGGTGTAAGGGTTCATCCGCTCGCCGGTCGAGGAGCGCGGCAACAGCCGCAGCAGCGGGTCGAGGTCGCGCCAGGTGGGCACGACCTTCTCGATGCCGACGACGCTGATCAGCACCTCGGGCAGGGTCAGGCACATCCGGCCATTGCCCTCGGACTCCACCACCACGAGGGTGCCGGTCTCGGCGACGGCGAAGTTGGCTCCCGAGACGGCGACCCGCGCCCTCAGGAACTTCTCCCGCAGGTGGGCACGGGCGGCGGCGGCCAGGACGGCGGGCTCGTCGGTCAGGTCGGCGGGGGCGGGGCGCCCGACGTCGCCCATCCGGCGGCGGAAGATCTCCCGGATCTCGGCGCGGTTGCGGTGGATCGCCGGGACCAGGATGTGCGAGGGCAGGTCGTCGCCGAGCTGCACGATGAGTTCGGCCAGGTCGGTCTCCCATGCGGCGATGCCCTCGGCCTCGAGCGCCTCGTTGAGCCCGATCTCGGCGGTCGCCATCGACTTGACCTTGACCACCTCGTCGACGCCGTGGTCGTGGGTGACCTTCGCGACGATCGCGCAGGCCTCGGCGGCGTCACGGGCCCAGTGGACGGTCGCGCCGGCCGCGGTCAGCCGGGCCTCGAGGGTCTCGAGGTGGGTGGCGAGGTCGCGCAGCGCGGCCTCCTTGACCCCGGCACCGGTGACGCGCAGCTCCTCCCAGCCCTCGACCTCGGCGACCACCCGGGCCCGCTTGTCGCGGATCGTGCGGGTGGCGTGGGCCAGGTTGTGGCGCAGCTGGGTGTCGCCGAGCGCGGCGCGGGCCGCCTCGGGGAACGCCGGCATCCCGACGAAGGTGCCGCCGGTGCTCTTGGGGTCCTCGCGGCGTTCGGAGCGCAGCGGAGAACGTCGTGGGGTATTCATGCCCGCTCCCCCGCCCGCGCGCCGACGGCCGGGCCGTCGCTGTGCCCTTCGGAGTCCTCGGTGGCGGCGAGGATCTCGGCGAGGTGCACGGGACGTACGCCGGAGCGCTCGCGCGAGAGCAGCCCGCCGATGTGCATGAGGCAGGAGTTGTCGCCGGCCACCACCATCTCGGCGCCGGTCTCACGGACGTGGCGCGCCTTGTCGGAGCCCATGGCGACCGAGGTGTCGGAGTTCTTGACCGCGAAGGTGCCGCCGAAGCCGCAGCACTCCTCGGCCTGCGGCAGGTCGACGAGGGTCAGGCCACGCACCTGCTCGAGGAGCTGCCGCGGCCGGTCGCCGACCCCGAGCATCCGCAGCGAGTGGCAGGTCGGGTGGTAGGTCACCCGGTGCGGGAAGTAGGCCCCGACGTCGGTCACCCCGAGCACGTCGACGAGGAACTCGCTCAGCTCGTAGGTCCTCGGCCCGGTCCCGGCGACGGCCGCCTCCAGGGCCGGGTCGCCCGAACGGCGGGCCACGATCGAGTGCTGGTGCCGCGCCGAGCCTGCGCACGAGCCGCTCGGCGTCACGATGGCGTCGTACCCCGCGAAGGCGTCGACGAACGTGCGCACGACCGGGACGGCCTCGGCGAGGTAGCCGGTGTTGACCATCGGCTGCGCGCAGCACGTCTGCGCGGTCGGGAACTCGACGTCCACCCCGAGCCGGCGCAGCAGCGTGACCACCGCCTTGCCCGTCTCCGGGTACAGCGCGTCGTTGATGCAGGTGACCATCAGCGCGACTCTCATGTCCTGCACCCTTGCACGTCCGAGCTCCGGTGGGGCGGCGGTGCGCAGGTGCCGGCCGCCCGGCGCGCCACGCGCCCCGTCGTACGGCGAGGGCACGCCCGCGCACAGGGTGGCGGAGGATCGATCAGGCCTCGACGGCCATCTCGCCGAGCTCGGACCACTCCGAGCCCTCGACGGTGGTGTTGACGATGCGCGGCGTCGACGCGAGGTGCGGGGGCAGCTCGGTCCGGGCCGCCCGGAAGTGGTCGGAGCCCACGTGCGCGGCACCGGCAGCGTCGTCCGCGAAGGCCTCCACGAGGACGTACTCGTTCGGGTCGTCGAGACTGCGCGACCAGTCGAACCACAGGCAGCCCGGCTCGGAGCGCGTCGCCTCGGTGAAGGCCCGGCTGATCTCGGGCCACTGCTCGGCGGACTCCGGACGGACCTGGAACTTGGCGGTGATGAAGATCAACGCAGCACTCCTCGGACGGAGGTGGATCGGACGCCTCCGAGGATACGGACGACACGCGACACCGGGCGCCGCGGGCTCAGCGCAGGACGCCGGCCTCGCGGAGCGCGTCCGCCACCCGGGTCCCGAAGAGCAGGTGGCCCTCGGGCGTCAGGTGCAGACGGTCAGGAAGGTAGGTCAGGTCGTCCCAGTCGATCGTCGAGACGTACGCGACCCCGGCCTCGTCCGCGGCCMGCGCGAGCGCCTCGTCGGTGGCGATCGTCAGCTCGAGGTCGCGCTGGGGCGCCGGGGGCGGTCCCACGACCGCGTCGGCGCCGGAGGCCTCCACGACCGTCACCGCGGCGGACTCGATGACGTCGGGATCGGCGTTGACGTCGTTGAGGCCGCCCTGGACCACCAGGAGCTCGTCCCCGTCGAGGTCCAGCCGCGCGGCCCGGGTCCCGAAGTCCTCGTCGTGGCAGAAGGCCGACCCGGTGAAGCCGGACCCGGCGAACCCGTCGACCCGCACCGTGGCGTCCGCCTCCCGCGCGAACGCGGTCGGCCACGACAGTGTCGGGTCCCGCAGCCCCCAGCCCTGGGCGTAGGAGTCGCCGATGACCACGACCTCCCGACGTCCGGTGCCGACGGGTGCATCGCCGCGCCGGGCGACACTCGCCCGGACCACCTCGCACGCCTCGCCCTGGTCGTGCCGGTGCCACAGCCAGGCGCCACCCGCGGCCACGGCGAGGGCCAGCACGACCGCGGGAACGACTGCCTTGACCACCGCGCGACCGTACCCACACCGGCAGCTGCGGCCCGGGTCGTCCCCGCCCCTAGGGGTACTACCCGAACGACGCCCCACGGATCTACGCTCTCGGGAACCCGGAGGACGGGCAGTGTTCGGGGGGGCACCGCCCCCGCTCGATGCCGGGCGCCGCCCGCCGCCGCACCTTTTCCGAGAGTGTGCGCGGCGGGTGGCTCCGCGTGCGGGGTCAGGCGTCCCGGGCCGCCGGTGGCAGGTCGTCGTACGACGCGGTGGGCGCGGTCAGTGGGTCGGCCGGCAGCGCCTCGACCTGCTCGGCACACCACGGGGAGATCGCCCTGCTGCCGTCGAGCACGCCGGCACGGAAGGCGCCCCACGGCTCCCACCGCGCCTCCTCGACCTCCTCGGGGTCTGCACGGACCTCGTCGGTGGTGGTGGCGACGAAGACCGGGCACATCTCGTGCTCGACCATCCCGTCGTCCATCACCGCGCGGTAGCGGAACCGGGGCAGCAGCAGCCGCAGGCCCTCGACCCGCACGCCGAGCTCCTGCTCGACCCGCCGTCGTACGGCTTCCGCGATGGGCTCCCCCGGCGCCGGGTGGCCGCAGCAGCTGTTGGTCCACACCCCGGGCCAGGTCTTCTTGTGCAGGGCCCGCTGGGTGACCAGGAGGGCGCCGTCGCCGTCGAAGAGGTAGCAGGAGAACGCCAGGTGCAGCGGCGTGTCCTCGTGGTGCACGCGGCGCTTGTCGGCGGTACCGATCGCGTGGCCCCCCTCGTCGAGCAGCACCACCGACTCCGCGGGAGGCACGGAGACCGGGTCCGGGCCTGGGGCACTGGACGTCATGCGGGCACCTCGATCGGTCGGGCGAGCTGGTTGACGGCGGCGGAGAAGAGCCAGGGTGCCCGGGCCGCGGCCGGCACCAGGTGTCGTCGGACGGGACGGTGGGCGGTGGCACGCAGCAGGGCGTGGGTGAGCAGCTCGTGGCGGCGGCCGAGCCGGCGCGCCACCGGCTCGAAGCGCTGGGGATCGTCGGCAACGACGCACGCGACCGCGGCGCGGGCATGGGCGAGCCCGAGGGCGATGCCCTCACCGGTGAGCGCGTCGACGTATCCGCCCGCATCCCCCACCAGCAGCGTCCGCCCGGCCACCCGGCGGCGGGCGCGCTGCCGCAGCGGACCGGCGCCCATCACCTTGGTCCGCTCACCGGTCAGTCGCTCCCGCAGCAGGGGAAACGCGGCGAGCACCTCGTCGAAGGGCTCCCCGCTGCGGGTCAGCACGGCGACACCGACGAGATCGTCGGCCACGGGAGTCACGTAGGCCTCCGCCCCCGCCGCCCAGTGCACCTCGACGAAGGGCGTCCAGGGTGCCTGGCGCACGTGGCAGCGCAGGCCGAACCGGCGCGGACCCCGGGCGGGCACCTCGAGGTCGAGGAGGCGTCGTACGGGTGAGTGGAGGCCGTCGGCGGCCACCAGGTAGCGCGCCGGCTCGCCGTCCACGAGCACGTGGTCGCCGGCGTCGCGGACCGAGCGCACCGGGGTGGCCTGGAGCGGCACCCCCGCGCGCGCGAGCGCGTCCGACAGCGCCGCGTGCAGCGTGGTCCGGCGTACGCCGCGGCCGGGGCCAGCGGTGAAGACCGCCTCGGCGGCCCTGCGACCGGACCCGTCGACGTACCGGATGCCGGAGAGCGGGTGGCCGTCCGGACGCACCCCGAGCATCGCGAGCTCGGCGACGGCTCCGGGCATCAGTCCCTCGCCGCAGGCCTTGTCCACCGGACCGGTACGGGGCTCGCGGACGACGACGTCGAGCCCGGCCCGCGCAGCGTGCAGCGCGACGGCGAGCCCGACCGGACCACCGCCGGCGACGACGAGGTCACGCATCGCTGCCCTCGGCCTGCCGCGCGGGCAGGGTGGCGAGCGCGGCGTCCTCGGCGCGGATGCGCACCGTCAGGAGCGCGGCGTTGAGGACGGTGAAGACGACCGCGGTGATCCAGGCGGCGTGCACGAGCGGGAGGGCCACCCCCTCGACCACGACGGCGACGTAGTTGGGGTGGCGGAACAGGCGGTAGGGGCCTGACTGCACCGGCGCCAGCCCGGGCACGATGATGACGCGGGTGTTCCAGCGCGGCCCCAGGGTGGTGATGCACCACCAGCGCAGCGCCTGGGACGCGAGGACGAGCGCGAGCATCGACCAGGCCAGGGCGGACGGTACGTCGGGTCGCCGCAGCCACGCCTCCGCGAGCGCGCCGACCAGCAGCCCGGTGTGCAGGACGACCATGAACGGGTAGTGGCCCTGCCCCGACTCGACCCCGCCACGCTCCCGGCTCCAGGCCGCGTTGCGGGTCGAGACGACCAGCTCGGCGATCCGCTCGAGGCCGACCAGGAGGACCAGGACCGTGAAGGCCAGCAGGCTGGTCATGCGGTGGCCCGGAGCAGGACCAGCTCGGAGCAGAAGCCCGGCCCCATCGCCAGCAGCACGCCGTGGGTGCCGGGCGTCGGCGGCCGGTCGCGCAGCGTGTCCTCGAGCACGTGCAGCACCGACGCCGACGACAGGTTGCCCACCCTGGCCAGCGAGTCCCACGTCAGCTGCACCGCCTCCTGTGGCACCTCGAGTGCCGACTGCAGCGCCTCGATCACCTTGGGACCACCCGGGTGGCAGACCCACCAGCCGATGTCGCTGCGGGTGAGCCCGTGCTCGGCCAGGAAGCCGTCGACGTCGCCGCGCAGGTGCCGCTCGACGATCGCGGGCACCTCCGCGTCCAGGACGATCCGCAGGCCCCCGCCGGTCACGTCGAAGCCCATCGTCCGCTCGCTGTCGGGGTAGAGCCGGCTGCGTGAGGCCAGCACCTCGACCGTTCCCTCCTGCCCGCTCCGTCCGTGGTGCGCGCCGACCGCCACCACCGCCGCCGCGCCGTCACCGAAGAGGCCGCTGGCCACCAGGTTGGGCACCGACACGTCGTCACGCTGGATGGTGAGCGAGCACAGCTCGACCGCCACCAGGACGGCCGTGTGGTCGGGGTGGCCCAGCAGGTAGTCGTGGACCCGGGCGATCCCGGCCGCACCCGCCACGCAGCCCAGGCCGACCAGGGGCATCCGCCGCACGTCCTCGCGCAGCCCGACGACGCCCGCGATGCGCGCGTCCAGCGACGGGATCGCCAGCCCGGTGACCGTGGCGGTGACCACCAGGTCGACGTCGGAGGGCGTCAGGTCGGCGGCCTTGAGGGCGTCGACCAGCGCCTGGGACCCGAGCTCGACGGCGTGCTCGATGAAGAGGTCGTTGGCGTGGCCGAAGTCGCGCAGCGTCGCGTAGTCCGCCAGCGGCAGGACGGTGTGACGCCGCTCGACCCCGGCGTTGCGGTGGAAACGCCGGAGCAGCGCCCGGTCGACGCTGCGCTCGGCGATGACCGCGCTGAAGGCCTCGGTGATCTCCTCCTGCGGGTGGGAGTGCGCCGGCAACGCTCCGCGCGCGGACAGGATCCTCATGAAAGCCTCCAGGGACATGGGCGGGGACGTGGGCGGGCACCTGGGCGGCGACGTGGACCGGGGCCCGAGCGCGTCATCGGGCCGCCACCAGCAGGACGGCGTCGACGAGCGCGATGGCGACCGCCGCGGCGAAGGGCACGCGACCGCGACCGCCGATCACCAGGGCGGCGAGGCCCAGGACCACCACGGCCACGGGCACGGCCCACGCGAGCGGTGGTGAGGAGCCGGCGACGACCACCACGGTCGCGCCGACGAGCACGGCGGCAGCGACCGGGGCGATCCAGCGGGGACCGAGGCGGTGCGGCAGCCCGCGGACGCCGGTCGCGGCGTCGTCGTCGAGGTCGGGGAGCACGTTGAGCAGGTGGGCCCCGACGCCGAGCAGCGCGGCCCCGACGGGCCACCACCACGGCGGGAGGTCCGAGCCGGCGAGGGCGACGAAGACGGGCAGCCCGCCGAACGCCACGGCGTACGGCAGCCAGGACCAGACGGTCGCCTTCAGGCCGAGGTTGTAGGACCACCCGGCGCCGACACAGACCAGGTGCACGAGACCGGCGGCGAGGCCGCAGGCCAGGGACAGCACGACGCAGGYGACGACGGCCACGGCGCAGGCCGCGCGCACCGACGCCACCGAGGCGGCCCCGGTGGCCAGCGGCTTGTCCGTGCGTCCGCTGCGCCGGTCGYGGGAGACGTCGACGAGGTCGTTGCTCCATCCGACCGAGAGCTGGCCGGCGAGCACCGCGGCGACGACGAGCGTGGTGCGGCCCGGGCCCAGCCCCTGCGCCAGGGCGAGCAGGCCGGCCAGGACCGTCACCGCCAGGGCGGGGCCGAGGTGCGCCGCGGCGAGCACCGCTCGTGTGCGGGAGGACGGGTGCGCCGGGTCGTGCACGACGTCAGCGGTCATGGCCTCCCCTGTCCGTCCGCCCCGGCTCGGCGCGGGTGCCGGGCACTGCCCCGACGGTACTCACCCTGCACTCACCCTGCGTGGCTCACGCCCGACGGCGCCGCTCGTCGAGGACCAGCGCGAGCGCGTTGACGACGCCGTACCCGGCCGCGACGGCGACGGCCTTGCGGCGCGCCGACGCCGACGAGGCCGTGGTCCCGAGCGTGAACGCGTCGGTCACGTCGCCGGCGATGCGGAGCAGGGCGCCGGTCCGCGCCCCCTGGACGCCGCCGAGCAGCGCCAGTGCCGAGATGGGGACGTCGCGACCCGCGTAGGTGTAGGCGAGGCGCGAGGCGGGCGTCGCCCAGTCGTGGGGGTCGGCAAGCTGCGCGCGCAGCGAGTCGGCGCTCGTGACCACCCAGGCGCTGTAGCCGAGGGTCGCGACGGCCAGGGCCTTCGTCAGGGGGTGCTCCATCCCCCGAACCTAGGCGGTGACCGGTGACCGGGACAGACCCGCACGGGTACGACGGCTCCTGGGACTCGCCCGACGGCTCCCACGAGACCCGCACGAGGCGCTGCGCGAGGAACCACAGCAGACCCGGGTGTGGGGTCGCGACGGGGCGACACGCCCGACCTGCTTCCGCCGGGCGCCGGTCTGGCCTAGCATCACGACGCCTCGCAAGGGGTGGGTCCGACGCGCCAACCCCCCCATTTTTCCCGGCGTGCTCGGGCCCCCGCGCCGGCGAGCACCTCGACCCCCCGTCGATGTGGCGCCGGCGCGGACCCCGGCGCGACGGGCAGCTCGCCGGGCAGCTCGTCAGGCACGACGGACTAGCACGTTGTTACCCCATCGTGGGTCTGTCTGGACAGCCGCCGACGCCCTACCGTTGATCAAGACGCGTCTGGCGATGCACCCATCCCCCGGGGTTCCGCCAGGCGCGTCGGAGCCACCCTGCGGGGACRCGGGCGTCAGAGGTTGTTGACGATGTCCGCGTCCTTGCGCAGGTCCTCGATGAGGGACTGCGCCACGGTGCCCACGCGGTCGGACTCGGCGCGCTCCTGCAGCTGTGTCCTGACCTTCTCGAACGGCGGGATCTCCTGCGGCTGGCCGGCCTGGGCCTGCTGCTGGGCCTGCTGCTTGGCCTGCCGGTACAGGGAGCGGAGCTGCTTCTCGGAGATGTCCGCGGACCCGACCTCGTCGTCCACCAGCCGCTCGACCATGACCTGCGTCTCGATCTGCGCGCGGGCCTGGTCCTCGGTGGTGCCCTGGTCGTCGAGTGCCTTCAGGAGCTCCTCGGCCGAGCCGAGCTGGTTCTGCTCGGCGAGCTTGGCCAGCTCGTCGTCGACGTCCTGGTCGGTGACCTCGATGCCGCGCGACTCGGCCTCCTGCGACAACAGCTCGGTGTTGATGAGGTTGTCGACGGTCTGCTTCTGCAGGGCCTCCTCGTCGGGCTGCTCACCACCCGCCTGGGCCTGGGCGGTGGCCTGCTGGAGCTGCGCCTGGTAGATCGGGGCGAACTCGTCCTTGGTGATCTCCTCGCCGTTGACCTCGGCCACCACGTCCGGGACGCCCTCGAGGTCGGCGCCCGCGGCCGCGTCCGCGTCGCCCGACTTCTCCTGGGACGACGAGGCGGAGTCGCCGTCGGAGCCGCCGCCGCCGCAGGCGGTCAGGGAGAGCACGGCTGCGGCCAGCGCGGGGACGAGGACGGTGCGGAGACGCTTCGGGATAGTCATCGCCATCGACGGTACGTAACGACCCTGAACGCCTCCTGAGGGCCCCCCGGGGTCCGTGGGTGCCCCCGCTCAGGAGTCGAAGCCCAGCCCGAGCCGGTCGAGCACCCGCAACCACGGGTTGCGGCGCCCGGTCGCGTCCTCACGCGCCAGCGACCACCGGGTCGCCTGGATGCCCAGCCACGCGAGAGGCTCCGGGGGGAACGGCAGGGGTTGCCGGCGGACCATCTCCAGCCGGGTGCGCTCGGTCGGCTCGCCCGAGAGCAGGTCGAGCATGACGTCGGCCGCGAACCGGGAGGCGCCGACGCCGAGGCCGGTGAACCCGGTCGCGTACGCCGTCCGGCCGCCGTGGGCGGTCCCGAACAGCGCGCAGAAGCGGGTGGAGGTGTCGATCACCCCGGACCAGCGGTGCGTGAAGCGGATGCCCCGCAGCTGCGGGAACGTCTCCGCGAAGTGCCGCGCCAGGGTCTCGAACGTCTCCGGACGGTCCGCGTGCTCCTCGGCGATCGAGCGCCCGAAGTGGTAGATCGCGTCGTAACCACCCCACAGGATCCGCCGGTCGGGCGTCAGCCGGTAGTAGTGGAACTGGTTGCCCGAGTCGGAGACCCCGACGGCCGGGTCCCAGCGCAGGACCTCGAGCTGGGCGTCGGTGAGCGGCTCGGTCGCGAGCACGTAGTCGTAGACCGGGACGACCGACCAGCGGGGTCGCCGCAGCAGGTTGCGGAAGACGTTCGTGGCCAGGACGACCCGGGAGGCGTGGATCACCGCCCGGCCGGTCCTGACCTCCACGCCGGCCCCGCGGGGGCGTACCGACAGCACCCGCGTGTGCTCGTGCAGGCGTACGCCGAGCTCCTCGGCCGCGTCCGCCAGGCCCCACGCCAGGCGTGCGGGGTCGACGACCGCGGTGGCGTCCGGCTCGTGCCGGCCGGCCAGGTAGGTGGGCGAGTCGAGGCGCTCACGCACGGCCGCTGCGTCCAGGAAGCCCGGCCGGTCCGGCTCGAGGTGTGGCACCTCGTGCGGACGCGTGGCGACCGTGAGCACCCCGCCCCGGGCGAAGCCACAGTCGATGTCGTAGCGCTCGATCGTCTCCTCGATGTCGTCGAGGTTGCTCAGGCCCAGCTCGTGCAGCCGGTCGTACTCCTCGGGCCAGCGGGTGCGGCCGTTGGACTCACCGTGGGTGAGGCTGGCCTCGCAGAAGCCGCCGTTGCGACCGGTGGCGTGCTCGGCGATGCGGTCGCCCTCGACCAGCACGACCGAGGAGCCCGGCAGGCGCTCGACCGCACGCAGGGCGGTCCAGAGCCCCGTGAAGCCGCCGCCCACCACCAGCAGGTCCGTGTGCACCACCCCGGTCGCCGGCGGCCTCGCGGCGGGGCGGTCCGGGGTGTCCAGCCACAGCGGCGCCAGGACGGAGTCGTCGTAGGACCCGGCGGGCCAGCTGTCGAGGGTCTCCGACGCCGGCATCACCCGGCGGCTGACGCTTCGGCGAGCGCCTCGTCGAGGACGGCGATCGCCTCGCGGACCTCCTCGGCGGTCGAGGTCAGGGGCGGCACCAGGTGGATCCGGTTGAAGTTCGCGAAGGGCAGCAGTCCCCGGCGTCGGCAGGCTGCCAGGATCGCGGCCATCTGCGGACTGCTGCCGCCGTACGGCGCCAGGGGCTCGCGCGTGGCCCGGTCGCTGACCAGCTCGACGGCCCAGAACGCCCCCGTGCCGCGCACCTCGCCGACCCAGTCATGCTCCTCGAGGAGTGCCTCGAGACCGGGCCTGAACACCTCGTCCCCGAGGGTGGCCGCGTGCTCGACGACCCCGTCGTCCTCCATGGTGCGGATGGTCGCCACCGCGGCGGCGCAGGCCAGGGGGTGGCCGGAGTAGGTGAGCCCGCCCGGGTAGGCGCGGTCGGCGAAGGTCGCGGCGACCGCCTCGCTCATCGCGACCCCGCCGAGCGGCACGTAGCCGGAGTTGACCCCCTTGGCGAAGGTGAGCAGGTCGGGCACGACGTCGTCGAGCTCGCACGCGAACCAGCGGCCCGCGCGGCCGAAGCCGGACATCACCTCGTCGGCGACCAGCAGGATGCCGTGCCGGTCGCAGAGCTCCCGGACGCCGCTGAGGTAGCCCGCGGGCGGGACCATGATGCCGGCGGTGCCGGGGATGGACTCGAGCACGACGGCCGCGATCGTCGAGGGCCCCTCGAGGGCGATGACCTGCGCGAGGTGCGCCAGCGCCCGCTCGCGCTCCTCCTCGTCGGTGGTCGCGTGGAAGGCGCTGCGGTAGCGGAACGGGCCGAAGAAGTGCACCGTCCCGGTGGAGCCCTGGTCGTTGGGCCACCGGCGCGGGTCACCGGTCATGTTGATCGCCAGCTGGGTGCCCCCGTGGTACGAGCGGTACGTCGAGAGCACCTTCGGGCGGCCCGTGTGCAGCCGGGCCATCCGGACGGCGTGCTCGTTGGCGTCGGCACCGCCGTTGGTGAAGAAGACGCGATCCAGGTCGCCCGGGGTGTGGGAGGCGATCAGCCGGGCGGCCTCGGACCGGGCAGCGACGGCGTGCTGGGGCGCGACCGTGCACAGGTGGGCGGCCTGCTCCTGGATCGCCGTCACGATCCGCGGGTGCTGGTGGCCGAGGTTGGTGAAGACGAGCTGCGAGGTGAAGTCCAGCAGCCGGTTGCCGGCCCCGTCCCAGATGTGCGACCCCTCGGCCCGGGTGATGACCATCGGGTCGAGGGCGGCCTGGGCCGACCACGAGTGGAAGACGTGGCGACGGTCGAGCTCGTGGGTGCGCTCGGGGGTGAGGTCGACGAAGTCCTGCGAGGCGATCAGCAGCTCGGACATCGCGGTCTCGGACATTGCGGTCTCAGACATTGCGCGGGAACCCCAGCTCCAGGCCGCCCTGCGGACGGTTGGCCGGATCGACCCACCGGGTGGTGACGACCTTGCCGCGGGTGTAGAAGTGGACGCCCTCGGTGCCGTGCGCGTGGGTGTCGCCGAAGAGCGAGCGCTTCCAGCCGCCGAAGGAGTAGTAGGCCACCGGCACCGGGACGGGCACGTTGACGCCGATCATGCCGACGTGGACGTCCGCCTCGAAGCGTCGCGCCGCTCCCCCGTCGTTGGTGAAGACGGCGGTGCCGTTGCCGTAGGGGTTGTCGTTGACCAGCGCGACGGCCTCCTCGTACGTCTCCACCCGTACGACGGACAGCACCGGGCCGAAGATCTCCTCGCGGTAGACGTCCATCTCGGGGGTCACGTGGTCGAAGAGGGTGGGCCCGAGCCAGAAGCCGTCGACCGCCCCCCACGCCCGGACGTCGCGTCCGTCGACGACGACCTTGGCACCCTGCTGCTCGCCGGAGTCGATGAAGGAGGCGACCCGGTCGCGGTGCGCCTCGGTGACGAGGGGGCCCATGTCGGGCTCCCGGTCGTCCGTGTCCGAGCCGTCGGTCCCCCGGGCACCGGATGCGGCGCCGTCGCCGATCACCAGGGTGCGGGTGCGGTCGGCGATGCGGGCGACGAGCTCGTCGGCGACCGATCCCACCGCGACGAGCACGCTGATGGCCATGCAGCGCTCGCCCGCGCTGCCGTAGCCGGCGTTGACCGCCGAGTCGGCCGCCAGGTCGAGGTCGGCGTCGGGCAGGACGACCATGTGGTTCTTGGCCCCGCCGAGCGCCTGGACGCGCTTGCCGCGCCGGGAGGCGTTCTCGTAGACGTACTCGGCGACGGGGGTCGACCCGACGAAGCTGATCGCCTGCACGGCTGGGCTCTCCAGCAGCGCGTCCACGGCGACCTTGTCGCCCTGCAGGACGTTGAAGACGCCGTCGGGCAGTCCCGCCTCCTGCCAGAGGCGGGCGATCCAGAGGGCCGCCGACGGGTCCTTCTCGCTGGGCTTGAGGACGACGGTGTTGCCGGCGGCGATGGCGATCGGGAAGAACCACATCGGCACCATCGCCGGGAAGTTGAACGGCGAGATGATGCCGACGACGCCCAGCGGGTCGCGCTTGGAGTGGACGTCCACCCCGGTCGACACGCCCTCGGAGTGGCCACCCTTGAGCAGGTGGGAGATCCCGCACGCGAACTCGACGACCTCCTGGCCGCGAGCGATCTCCCCCATCGCGTCGGAGAGGACCTTGCCGTGCTCGGCGGTGATGAGGGCAGCCAGCTCGCCCTTGCGGGAGTTGAGCAGCTCGCGGAACGCGAACATCACCTGCGTGCGGGCCGCGAGCGACGTACGCCCCCAGGCCGGTGCGGCCGCGGCGGCGGCCGCGATGACCGCGTCGGCGTCCTCGCGGGAGGCGAGGGCCAGTCGTCCGGTCACCTGCCCGGTGGCGGGGTTGGTGACGTCGGCGGTGCGCCCGCTGGTGCCGGCGAAGTCCTCGCCGGCCGACCAGTGGGCGATGCCCCCGTCGGTGCGGCCGGTGGTCGGGATGGTGGTCATGTCGTCCTCTCTCGTCGGCTCGGCC
>NZ_JBFUMD010000007.1:0-24742 GCF_054049555.1 Nocardioides sp. P5_C9_2 | reverse complement strand
GGCGGCGGCGGTGTCTGGGCAACGAGCGGGTCGGGGGAGAGGTCCTCGCGGTGCGCCCAGCTCGACACCAGACGCACCGGGTTGACGGTGAGCGGGGTGCTGTCCTCCCAGCGTTCGTGGAACGTCGTCTCCACGTCGTGCACGCCGGGGCCCTGGATCGCCACCTGGACGTCGTGCCACGGCGGGGTGGGGCCGTATGCCTTGGCGAGCTCCACGGGTTGAGGGTCGCCGTGGTGGGCGTGGTCGTCGCGCCGGCCATGGCACAGGTCGATGCCACCGAGGTAGGCGATGTCGCGGGTGGGGTCCTCGGCGTACCGGATGACCACGAACTTCTGGTGGTGGGCACCCCGGGTCCGCACCCGCATGTCTCGCAGGCACTGCCCGCCGGCCTCACCGATCTCGTCGCCGAGATAGCGGTGCCGGTGGGCACTGAAGCCGAAGCGATGCCAGTGGGACCGCCACAGCAGACCACGTACGTCGACGCCGCGGTGGCATGCCGCGACCAACGTGGCGTTGAGGGTCGACGCAGGGTCGTCGGTGAGCAGCTGGTCCGGGTCGCCTTGCCAGTCGGCGAAGTAGAGACGGTCCCCGGCGCCGAGGCCGGTGATGCGCTCGTGGAGCTCCTCGAAGTAGGGCCGACCGTGGACGATGGCTCGCACCGTGTTGCCGCAGCTCCACGCCGTTCCGTCGCCGCGAACGTCGTCGATTCGGGTGTGCGGGTTCTCGCGCTCCCGGCTGGTCAGGAGCCATGCGCGCACATCCACGGCAGTCATCTTGTCGGCCGTGTCAAGGACGTGACGTGCCGGTGGCCRCCTCCCGGCACCGGACACCGGCAGTGCAAGGATGCCGCCATGGACACCCTCGGCGTCTCCCGCTGGCGCCGGCTCACGCGTGCGGTCGTCTACGCCGTTGTCGTCGCGGTCCCTCTGGGGGTGCTGGCGTTCCTCATCCGCACCAAGTACGACCCGCTGGTGGTCCTCGACCAGGACATCATCGTTGCCGCCACCGACTACACGCGCGGGCACCCACGGTTCGGGTCCTTCGTCGAGACCTGGGAGATGGTCAGCCAGCCGTGGGTGATGTACGTGTTCGTGGGTCTGCCGGTGAGCCTCTACGTCTGGTTCGGCAAGCACCTGAGGACGCGGGCCTGGTGGGCGCTGGCGACGATGACTGCCGGCTGGGCCGTGGCGGTCGTGCTCAAGCTCCTCGTACGCCGTGCGCGTCCCGAGATCGACGACCCGATCGCCCCGCACGCCGGATTCTCGTTTCCCTCCGGTCACGCCACCAACAACGCGATCGTCGTCACCGTGGTCGTCCTGCTGGTCTGGCATCTCGTCGGTACCCGCGTACGAGGGCTGCTGATCGGCCTCGGTGCGGCCTGGGTGCTCGTGACCTGTGCCGACAGGCTCTTTGCGGGTGCCCACTTCCTGTCCGACGTCACGGCCGGCGTGCTGCTCGGCTGCGGGCTGACACTCGCGTCCTACGCGGGCTACATGGGCTGGACTCCACCCGACCCCACCGACAGCACGACGAAAGGTTCACACTGATGGCGTTCCTCACCCGCTGGCAGGACGACACGTCCCGACCCACCGCCAAGCAGGCCGGCCGTGACCTGGCGGTCCGCGCCCTGGCCCCCATGGTCGTGTGGTGGCTGGCCGTGCTCGCCATGGGCTGGCTGCTCACCGGCGGCCCGCTCAAGGACCTCGGCGTCTCCGAGGAGAGCGTCAACAAGAGCCTGGAGTCGTCACGCACGACGTTCTGGGACTCGGTCACGCTCTTCTTCTCGTGGACAGGCGCGACGGTCAGCATCGTCGGGGTGTGCCTGGTCGTGGTCGCGCTGGTCTGGTGGCGGACCAAGCAGTGGTGGTACGCGGTCGTACCCCTCATCGCGATCAGCCTCCAGGCGCTGGTCTTCTTCTTCACCACGCTCCTCATCGACCGCGAGCGCCCCGATGTCGAGAAGCTGGACGACTCGCCGCCGACCTCGAGCTTCCCGAGCGGGCACACCGGTGCCGCGACCGGGCTCTACTTCACGCTGGYGCTGATGGCGCTGCGGATCCCGAACCCGGTGCTGCGCAGGGTGGTGGTCGGCGTGTGCCTGGCGATCCCGTTCCTCGTCGGCACGGCGCGGCTCTATCGCGGCATGCACCATGTCAGCGACGTGATCGTGGCCATGGTCAACGGCATGGTCGCGGTCGCACTCGCGTGGTGCTGGTTGCGCCGTGGCGCCGGTACCGATGCCGGCACCGACACGGACGCAGATGCCGTGGGTCAGACGCGCGCGTAGCGGGCGCGCGCGAAGGAGTACACGCCGTAGGCCGCCAGGCCGAGCGCGATRCCGAGCAGGATGACCATCCCGGCCGGAAGGTCCTGCATCGATCGGAGYGCGCCGTCCATGCCGGTGACCTCACCCGCATGCTGCTGGATCGCAGCCGTGATGAAGAGGACGCCCACGGCCGCAAGCGCGATGCCCTTGCCGATGTAGCCGACCTTGGCGACGACGACCACGGCCCTGCCCGGGTGCTCCTGCAGGTCCCCGAGGAACTTCTCCTGCCAGCCCTTGTACACGTGGTAGCCGGCGATGCCGATGATGGCGACCCCGACCAGACCGACGAGGAACCGCCCTGCCGGCGCCTCCATCAGGGTGACCGTGAAGTCCTTGGTCTGCTTGTTGCTCGACGTGTGACCGCCGGAGGCGAAGACGGCAGAGGTCCAGGCGAGCGCGGCGTACAGGACGAGCTTGCCGCCGGCCTTCGCCTTGTCGAACGCCTTGTGCCGGGTGATGAGCTCGGTCAGCTGCCACACGGCGAGCAGGGCGAACCCGACCGCGATCACCCAGAGCAGGACCTGCCCGAACGGCTCCTGCGCGAGTGTCGCCAGCGCCCCCGACTGGCTCGCCTGCCTGCTGGCCCCGCCCACGGCGATGTCTGCGGTCAGGTACGCCAGCAGCAGGTGCAGGACGCCGCTCGCGCCGTAGCCGACGCGTGCTCCCCACTCGACCACGGGATGGTCACCGGTCTTTTCTGCCGCGTTGTTCGCGGACCCGCCCATGTTGCCGGCTCGATCGCTGATGCTGTTCATGATTCCTCCCTCGCCCACCGGTCCTCACCGGACCGCCGCCGCGAAGCATCGCAGACGCCGTGACAGGGTACGCGCGTGAATGCCACAGGTTCTTCAATCACCGTCATCGTCAACCCGATGAAGGTCGCGATCGCTGATGTCCGCACGGTTCTCGAGGACGCCGCCACCGCGGCCGGCATCGGGGCGCTGACACTGGTCGAGACGACCGAGGAGGACCCCGGCTTCGGTCAGGCCCGGCAGGCCGTGCGCGACGGCGCCGGCATGGTGTGCGTCCTCGGGGGCGACGGCACRGTGCGGGCGGTGGCGCAGGAGCTCGTGGGCACCGGCGTCGCGTTGGGTCTGCTCCCGGGCGGTACCGGGAACCTGTTGGCCCGCAACCTCGGGCTCCCGGTCGACTCCCTGGCCACCGCGGCCGTCGCGGCGTTCTCCGGCCAGGACCGCACGATCGATGTCGGATGGATGGTCGTCGACCCCGACCAGGGCCAACGCAGTGGTGACCTGCACACCGGCGCCGACAACGTCCACTGCTTCACCGTCATGGCCGGAGTCGGCTTCGACGCCCAGATCATGGATGGCGCCCCCGAGGGCGTGAAGGACAAGGTCGGCTGGGCGGCCTACGTCACCAGCGGTGGCGCGCACCTGGGCGACGACCCCTTCGAGCTCGACCTGGTCGTGGACGGGCGCGCGGGCGAGCCTTGCACGGCCCGCACGGTCGTGGTCGGCAACTGCGGCGAGCTCACCGGAGGCATGGTGCTGCTGCCCGATGCCGAGGTCGATGACGCCCAGCTGGACGTGGCCGTCGTCAGCCCCGAGAACCTGACCCAGTGGATCGGGGTAGCCGCCCGAGTGCTGACCAACCGCGGCGACGGGCCCTCGCTCCAGCGCCACCGGGGCAGTGACCTCACCGTGCGGGTCGACCCGCCACAGCTGTGCGAGGTCGACGGCGACGTCCTGACCGCGGCGGGCCGGCTGCGCTTCGTGGTACAGCCAGCGTCCCTCGTGGTCCGCGTCGGACCGGACAGCGCCTGAGGGCGGGGACTCTGGGAGGGCCCTGGCTCGCTTCTGCGCGTGAATCAGCGGTAGTTGGTGAACTGGACCGCGAAGTCGTAGTCCTGCGCCTTCACGAGCGCCTGCACCGCCTGCAGGTCGTCGCGCTTCTTCGACGACACCCGCAGCTCGTCGCCCTGGACCTGCGCCTTCACGCCCTTGGGGCCCTCGTCGCGGATCAGCTTGCCGATCTTCTTGGCGTCCTCGGAGGTGATCCCCTCCTTGAGCGCGATCGAGATCTTGGACTGCTGCCCGGACGCCCGCGGCTCGGAGGCGTCGAGGATCTTGAGGCTCTGGTTGCGCTTGATGAGCTTGTCCTTGAAGACGTCGAGCACCGCGGTCGCGCGGTCGTCGGCGGACGCGGTGATCTCGATCGCCTGCTCGCCCTGCCACTCGATGGTGGCGCCCGTGCCCTTGAAGTCGAAGCGGGTCGCGATCTCCCGCGCCGCCTGTCCCAGCGCGTTGTCGACCTCCTGACGGTCCAGCTTGCTCACGATGTCGAAGCTCGAGTCGGCCATGGGTCCCTCCGGTTTCTCCTGTAGGTGCGACAGACGCTATCCTCTCGTGCTGTTGATCCCCACAGGGGTGACGCACTGGCAGATTGCCCGAGCGGCCAATGGGAGCGGACTGTAAATCCGTCGGCTTACGCCTTCGAAGGTTCGAATCCTTCATCTGCCACACACGAACGGCCGGACCCGCACGGGTCCGGCCGTTCTGCTGTCCCTCAGAGGGTGCAGGTGTTGAGCAGGTCGCCGTCGGCGGGTCGCGGCCGGAAGCCGTCGGCAGGCGGTGCCACCCCGTCCTCCACCCAGGCGGTCAGCAGGTCGAACGCGTCGCGGGCGCAGGGGAGCAGCGGCCGCAGCCGGTCGGGGTAGGCCGTGTAGAGGCCGTCGGTGTGCGTGCCGTCCTCGACCAGGTAGTAGCGGTGGAGCCGGCCGCTGCCGGCCCGGTCGACCAGCGCGTCGTACACGTCGGAGTCCACGGCCGGGGGCAGCAGCGTGTCCAGGGAGCCGTGCACGGTGATCATCGGCCGCCGGATGCGGCCGGTGAGCGAGATCGACCGCATGGCGTCCTTCACCGACCTCGGACGCGACGCGTAGTCGTAGTCCGCGTCGCACGACGGCGTCCCGCTGGCGCAGAACGGCACCCCGGCGTCCAGCGCGCCGTCCCACGTGGGGTCGAGCTCCTCGCGGTAGATCCGCTGGGTCAGGTCCCAGTAGTAGGAGTGGTGGAACGGCCAGAGGAACTCCGACCCGGGCGCGAAGCCGGCGCCGATGATCGCGTCGTGGGCGGCCTGGTCCCCGGTCGCGGCGTACGCCGGGTAGTTCTTGAGTGCCGTCGGCAGGAAGGTGAACAGGTTCGGGCCCTCGGCGCGGAAGAGGGTGCCCTCCCAGTCGAGGCCGCCGTCGAAGAGCTGCGGGTTCTTCTCCAGCTGCCAGCGCGTCAGGTAGCCGCCGTTGGAGATGCCGGCCATGTAGGTGCGCTCGGGCTGGCTGCCGTACGCCTGGCGAGCCACGCGCTTGGTGGCGCGGGTGAGCTGGGTGACCCGCTGGTGCCACTCGCGGATCGAGCCGCCGGGGGTCGAGCCGTCGCGGTAGAACGCCGCCCCGGTGTTGCCCTTGTCGGTCGAGGCGAAGGCGTAGCCCTTGCTCAGCACCCAGTCGCTGATGATGAAGTCGTTCGCGTACTGGCCGCGCACGCCGGGCGCTCCGGTGACCACCACCCCGCCGTTCCACTCCTCGGGGAGCCGGATGACGAACTGGGCGTCGTGGTTCCAGCCGTGGTTGGTGTTGGTGGTCGAGGTGTCGGGGAAGTAGCCGTCGACCTGGATGCCCGGGACGCCGCTCGGGTTGCGGGTGCCGGCGGCGTGCAGGCCGTTCCAGTCGGCCTGGTTGGTGTGGCCGGAGGCGACCGTGCCGGCCGTCGTGAGGTCGTCGAGGCAGGCCGAGACCTGGAGCTCGGCACCCTTGACCGTGAGGGCGTCGTGGTCGGCGCACCAGCCCGGTCCGGTGGGGTCGGGGTGGGGCGCGCGGTCGGCCGTGCCGGCGGAGGCGGTGCCGGCCGGGCTGACGGCCAGCGCGCCTGCGGCGAGCACGACGAGGGCTGTCGCCCGGGCGAGGAGGTGCGGAAGAGGGGTCATGCAGCCCACTGTCGTGACCGACGTCACGTCACGACAATGTGGCCTCCTCACACATCGGACCGCCCCGCGTGTGGCCCGGGCACCGGGGGCAGACTGGCGCTCGTGAGCAGCCTCCAGATCCACGACATCGGTCGCCGCCGGGCGTGGGCCGTCTGGGTGGTGGCCCTCTCGGTCTACGTGCTCGCGGTCTTCCACCGCAGCTCGCTGGGTGTCGCCGGACTGCTCGCCGCGGAGCGCTTCCACATCAACGCCACCAGCCTGGCGACCTTCACCGTCCTCCAGCTCGTCGTGTACGCCGCGATGCAGGTGCCGGTGGGCGTCATGCTGGACCGCTACGGGTCCCGGGCGATGCTCCTGGTGGGACTGGCGCTGATGACCGTCGGCCAGCTGGTCTTCGCCTTCACCACCTCGTTCGGCGGCGCCGTCCTCGCGCGGGCCGTGCTCGGGGCCGGCGACGCGATGATCTTCGTGAGCGTGATCCGACTGGTCTCCGTGTGGTTCCTGGTGCGCCAGGCCCCGGTGATCACCCAGCTCACCGGTCTCGTCGGCCAGATGGGGGCGATCGTCGCGGCCGCGCCGCTCGCCTTCCTGCTCGACCGACTGGGGTGGACGGGTGCCTTCGGGCTCGTGTCGAGCGTGGGGATCGTGCTGCTCGTGGCCGTCGCCCTGCTGATCAAGGACTCGCCGTACCAGCGCGAGGAGGTCGTCCAGGTCAAGCTGCGCGCCCTCGCCCAGTCCGTGCGCATCCTGTGGGGCAACCCCGGCACCCGGCTGGGCATGTGGTCACACTTCACCTCCCAGTTCGCCGTCACGGTCTTCGCCCTGCTGTGGGGCTACCCGTTCCTGGTGCAGGGGCTCGGGTGGTCGGAGGCCGCGGCGAGCACCCTGCTGATGGTGATGACGGGGTGCGCGGTGGTCAGCGGGCTGGGCCTGGCCCGCCTCGTCGGCCGCCTGCCCTACTGGCGCTCGTGGATCGTCCTGGGGGTCGTCGCCTCGATGGTCGTCCCCTGGACGGTGGTGCTCGTCTGGCCCGGCCCCGCCCCCGCGTGGATCGTGGTCGTCATGGCCTGTGCGACCGCGACCGGCGGGCCCGCCTCGATGGTCGGCTTCGACCTCGCCCGCACCTTCAACCCCGTGCAGGCCATCGGCCGTGCCAACGGCCTGGTCAACGTGGGCGGCTTCACCGCCTCGCTGCTGGCGATGGCCCTGATCGGGGTCGTCCTCGACCTCGTCGAGCCGGGCGGCATGGACGCCTACACCCTCGACGACTACCGCCTCGCGCTGTCGGTGCAGTACCTGTTCTGGGGGCTCGGCGTGGTGCAGGTCCTGCGCTACCGGCGCCGGGCGCTGGCCCACCTCGCCCGCGTGCACCCGGGAGCCACCGAGCAGATGAGGGCCGGGCGTCCGTTCGTGCACCCCGGGATCGGGACCGAGGGAGTCTGAGGATTTGTCGGGGGGCCGGACCAATCCGGTGATGCGGGTCACTCCGAAGCAGGCACAACCGTCGAGCGACGGTGTCCGCCGAAGAAGGGTCCCACCATGCGTCCTCCCTCCATGCGCCTCCCCTCCGTGCGTCGTCCCTCGCCGTCGATGGCCGTCTCCGTCATGGCCCTGGTGGTCGCGTCGACCGGCACGTCGTACGCCACCGGGCTGATCGGCTCCGACGGCATCCGGAACGACTCGATCAAGTCGGTGGACGTCAAGGACAACAACCTCAAGGGGCGCGACGTCAAGAACGGCTCCCTGGGCTCCATGGACATCCGCGACAAGTCGCTGAAGTCGCGGGACTTCGCGGACGGCCAGCTCCCGGCAGGGGCGCAGGGTCCCGCCGGCGTCGGCCGCTGGGCGCTGGTGGACGCGACCGGTGCGATCGTGGCCCAGTCCGGCGGGTTCGCCGTGACCGCCGCCTACCCGACGCTCGCCCCGATGGGCGCCGACGTCAACGGCCTGCGCGCCAACGGCAACGTCTACATCAACGCCGGGGAGGACCTCGCCGACAACGGCGTCCTGGCCGTCGTGGCGCTCCAGAACACCGTCGACCAGAACGGCGACACCGTCACCAACGGCCGCGCCACCGGAGCCGACGCCAACCCCGAGTTCTCCGGTGAGATCTCGGCGGCCATGTGCCAGCCCGGCGTCGTCAACTGCGCACCCCCCGGCACCGGCAACACCAGCCACCTCGTGGTGAGCCCCCGCCTCAGCGACGGCGGCGTGACCACCCCCGACAACCGCAAGCGCTTCTACGTCGTGGTGACCGGCGACTCCAGCGACCGCCCCTGAGACCCACGGGCGGCGGGGCGTGGCCGGGGGGTCTACGTCCCGTCGCCCGTGTTGAACGGCGACGTCTTGCCGGAGGCCAGCTCCACCGCCTCCGCGAGGTCGAGCGACTCCAGGGCGTCGCGGATGTCGACGCCCAGCCCGGTGACCTCGGGACCCGCGACCAGGGGCACGATCGTGTGCACCAGCCGGTCGTCGTACGCATGGACCATCGTGAAGGACTGTCCACCGTCGACGCCCGAGACGAACCGGTCCACCGGTGCCGGGTCGGAGGTGTAGCAGGACGCCGAGGCCACCGAGACAGGGACGCCGGCGAAGGTCGACCACGTCGAGAAGTGCAGGTGCCCGGCCAGGACGCCGCGCACGTCGGTGCCCTCGACCACCGCCGCGAGGCGGTCCTGGTCGTGCAGCTCGATCAGCTCGGCCGCGCGCAGCATCGGCAGCGGGAGCGGCGGGTGGTGCATCGCGAGCAGGGTGCCGTGCGGGGCCGGCGTCGCCAGCACGTCGGCCAGCCACGCCAGCTGCCCGTCGGACAGGTCGCCGTGGTGGTAGCCCGGGACGCTCGTGTCCAGCGCCACGATCCGCAGCCCGTCCACCTCGTGGACCCGGTCCTGGGGACCGTCGTCGTCGGAGCCGAACAACCCTCGGGCGTACGGCGCCCGCTCGTCGTGGTTGCCCATCGTCCAGACGACCGCCGCTCCCATCGCCTCGGCAGCCGGCTCGACGAGGGCACGCAGGCGCGCGTAGGCCTCGGGCTCGGCCTTGTCGGCGAGGTCGCCGGTGAAGACGAGCGCCCGGGGCGGCGGGTCGACGGCGGCGAGCCGGTCGAGGGCCCGGACCAGCCCGGCCTCGGTGTCGACGGCGCCGAACTGCAGCCGTCCGTGCGCCAGCAGGTGCGGGTCGGACAGGTGGGCGACGGTGTGCCGGGGCGGTGGGTGCTGGCCGAGCTGCTTCACGTCCCCACGCTAGCCGTACTCGGCAGGGACGTCGGTGACACGGCGTCCAGCCGCTCGCCCCCTGCGTGGGCGTCACGGTCCTTCCCTGGACGTGTGGACGCCCGGAATGCCGGCCGCTGCCGCGGCAACGAATCGCGCCCCCGGTGCGTCGTACGGGTGAAGACACGAGGGGAGATCTCGGATGGACCCGTACGACGAGCACGCCGACCGCCCACGACCCTCCTCACGGCTGCGCGCTCCGCTGCTGGTGGCGGTCGCGGCCGCGCTGGCGCTCGGCATCCCGGCGCTGGTGGTCAGCCAGCATGGCGACGACGAGCCGGAGCCGGCGGCGCGCTCGACCGGCACGCCGACCACGATGGCGCCGGCGGACGACGACTCCGTCTCCGAGGCCCCGCCGACCATGCCCTTCGTCATCGACGGCCGGCTCACCGTCGGCGGGGAGCGGGTGCCGGGCGAGTTCGACTCCGTGGAGTTCCGCGACGACGTCTGGATCGCGCACGCGCGGGACGGCTCGTGGTGGTCGGGCGGCCCCGGCCTCGATCCCGGCCCCATCGGTGCCGAGCTCGAGCAGCCCCCGGTGATCTCCCCCGGAGGCGGGTTCGTGGCCCTCGTCGACGTCAGCGACGGGAAGGCCCGACTGAGCGGCTTCGACACCCAGCCGGCCGGCGAGGGCTTCGGGCAGGCACCGATCGACCTGCCGCGCACCGAGGACGGCGTCCCGATCCGGGTCCGCGCGGTGACCGACGACGGCGACATCGTCGTGCAGGGCCGCCGCACCAGCCTGGTGTGGCGCGCGCAGGTCGGCGACCAGCGCACGGTCATCGACCTCGCCGAGACGGCGCCCGACCAGCAGGTCCTGGCCGCAACGCCCGCCGGCCTGCTCGTCGTCGACGGCATGGACTCCGACCCGCAGAGCGTCGAGCCCTACCTCGCCGACCTCTCGACCGACGGCCGTCTCGAGCGCACCGCCGCGATCCCGAGGTACGACGACCTGGGGATCAGCCCGGGAGGCACCTGGCTGCTGTTCTCGCCGCCCGGCACCCTCGGCGGCGAGGTCTCCGCGGTCGACACGCTCACCACCCTGCCGGTCGCGGGCGGCGACGAGGTCGTGCTGCGCGCACCCGAGGGCGGAGGCTTCGCGGTGGGGACCTGGGCGTGGGAGGACGACCGGACGCTGGTCGCGGTGCTGCTGCCCGACGGCGACCTGCCCCCGCTGCCGGTGCGGTGCGACGTGACCCTCGCGGAGTGCCGCGCCCTGGCACTCCCCGGGGCCGAGGTGCGGGCCTACTCGCCGGGGTCGACGCTGGACGCCCTTCTCGCGGCCGCCGCCGCCCGCGACCGGGGCAGCCTGCTGGACCCCGCGGTCGTCGACGACGCGGAGTGGGACCTGCTGGTCGGCTTCGCCGACGGCCGTGGCGGCGAGGTCACCGGCTGCCGTGACAACGGCGAGGGTACCCAGGACTGCGAGATCGCCTTCGAGGCCGCGCCGGAGGCGACCCACTACGCGATCGTGGAGCCCGCCGACACCGACTACGGGTGGCGGGTCTCCTACGCCGGCACCGCACACGACTGAGTCCCGGCCCGCCACCCTCAGCCGTCCTGAGCGGCCACTCGATACCGTCTGGCGCCGGAGCGGTCGCCGGGCTCAGCGGGCAGGCACGACGCGCCCGGTCACCTCGCCCAGCGCGATCCGACCGCCCGCCGTGCCGGGGGCGGTGTAGCGCAGCGTGACCACGTCGCCGTCCTCGAGGAAGGTGCGCTCGCGTCCGGCGACGGTGAACGGCTCCTGGCCGCCCCAGCTCAGCTCGAGCAGCGAGCCGCGCTCGTCGACGCCGGGGCCCGAGATGGTGCCCGAGGCCCACAGGTCGCCGGTGCGCACGGTGGCGCCGTTGACGGTGGTGTGGGCGAGCATCTGGGCCGGGGACCAGTACATCGAGGCGTACGGCGGTCGGGAGACGACCTCGCCGTCCAGCACCACCTCGACCGCGATGTCCAGCCCCGCCGGGCCGTCGACGCGCAGGTAGTCGAGGGGCTCGGGGTCCTGGCCCGGCAGGTCGGTCCACGCGGCGTCCAGCGCGGCGAGCGGGGTCACCCAGTGGCTGATCGAGGTGGCGAACGACTTGCCGAGGAAGGGGCCGAGGGGGACGTACTCCCACGCCTGCACGTCGCGCGCCGACCAGTCGTTGAGGCCCACGACCCCGAACGTGTGCGCGGCGAAGTCGGCGGTCGACACCCGCTCGCCGAGCTGCGTCGGGGTGCCGACCACGAAGCCCAGCTCGGCCTCGATGTCGAGGCGCCGGCTCGGCCCGTAGGTCGGAGCGTCCTCGGCGGGCGCCTTGCGCTGGCCGCAGGGGCGGACGATGTCGGTCCCGGACGGCACGACGGTGCCCGCGCGGCCGTGGTAGCCGACCGGCAGGTGCTTCCAGTTGGGGAGCAGCGGCTCCTGGTCGGGGCGGAAGATCCGGCCCACGTTCGAGGCGTGGTGCCGTGATGCGTAGAAGTCGACGTAGTCACCCACCTCGACCGGCAGGTGCAGCTCCACGGCCGACAACGGGTGCACGTGCGGGGCGGTGCGGGCCTCGTGCACGTCATTGGCGAGGACCTCGGTGATCCACCCCCGGGCGATCGCCCACTGCTCGGCGCCCATCGCCATGAAGGCGTTGAGGCTCGGCGTCCGCCACGCCGCCGCCAGGGCGGAGGCGCGGTCGCCGATCTCCGCGACCGGGGCGAGGTCGAGCACGTGGTCGCCGATGCGCACCCCCACCCGTGGGCCGTCGCCCTCGAGCGAGAAGACGCCGTACGGCAGGTTGTCGAGGTCGAAGAGCGAGCCGGCGGCGCCCTCCACCCAGGTGGTGGTCGAACCGGTCATGAGGGCTGCTCCGTCGTGTCGGGGGAGTGGGAGTCGGGCGGGAGGAGGCCGAGCGAGCGCAGGTCGGCGACCGGCTCGTCGATCGAGCAGGTGCCGAACGAGGCGAACCAGCGCCGGGCACGCGTGACGGCCTCCTCGGTGACCTCGAGCCGCTCGGCATCGCGCTCCTCGAGCAGGGCGACGGTCTCGTCGCGCGCGGCGCCGTCGAAGGCGGCGACGGTGGCGAGCAGGACGTTGAGGAAGCCGTGCTGCTCGAAGCCCTCGGCCGAGGTGTGGCGCACGGCGTGGTGCAGTCCCGCGGTGCACTTGAAGGGCAGCTCCCGGTCCAGCGCGGCGTCGATCCAGGCGGCCAGGCGGCCGGCGGTGGGGAAGAGGTGGGCCTCGAGGCCACCGGTGCGCAGCTTGAGCCGCAGCTCGGCGGCCGCGACCTCGTCGGCCGCCGCCTCCCACCCGTAGGACACCTCGCCCTGCGGCAGCTCGACGTACACCGCGACGTCGTCGTCGAGCACGCCCTCGGCGCGGGCGTGGTCGAGCGCTGCGACCACCCGGCGGGCGTTGCCGGCCAGGTCGTCCGGGTCGCGCAGCGCGATCTCCAGGCCGGCCACCGGTAGGCCGAGGCGGGACGCGGCACCGAGCGGCCCGGCGACCTGGCCGGCCCCTCCGGTGACGACCACCGACAGCGGGTGGGCCATGCCGCGGACCAGCGGCAGGTCGGTGTCCTTGAGGACGAACGAGCCCAGCAGGTCGCCGTACGACGCGTCGCGGTGCCGACCGTGCGCGGCGGTGGCCTCGTGGAGCGGCACGTCGCCGGGCGGGAAGATCGCGGCGTCGTCGAGCAGGCCGGACCACGCGGACGAGGACATGACTGGTCGGGAGGGGGGCACGGCGCTACTCTAGCCACGAATCGTATAGCGGACGACCGCGTCCGTTTATCGGACGACATGCGATCGAGGACGAGGCGGACACGATGGCGCACTACCGGAGCACGGGCACGATCCCTGCGAAGCGGCACACGCAGCACCGCGACGCCGACGGGCGGCTCTACTTCGAGGAGCTGATGGGGGAGGAGGGCTTCTCCTCCGACTCCTCCCTGCTCTACCACCGCGGGGTGCCGTCGGCGCTGGTCGACAGCCAGGTGTGGGAGCTCGCGGACCAGTCCCGCACGCCCAACCACCCGCTCAAGGCGCGGCACCTGCGGCTGCACGACCTCGAGACCGGCGCCTGCCCCGTCGAGGGCCGGCGGCTCGTGCTGGGCAACAACGACGTCCGCATCGCCTACGTGCGCACCGGCACGGAGCCGTCGCCGCTCTACCGCAACGCCATCGGCGACGAGTGCGTGTACGTCGAGCAGGGCTCGGGCACCGTGGAGACCGTCTTCGGCGTGGTGGCCTACCGCGCCGGTGACTACGTGGTGGTCCCGCGGGCGACCACCCACCGGTGGGTGCCGGCCGAGCCGAGCCGCCTCTACGCCGTCGAGGCCAACAGCCACGTCCACCCACCCAAGCGCTACCTGTCGCGCTTCGGCCAGCTCCTCGAGCACGCGCCGTACTGCGAGCGGGACCTGCACGGTCCGGTCGACCTCGACGCCCTGAGCGAGCGCAGCGTCGGCCTCACCGACGTCGACGTGCTGGTCAAGCACCGCACGAGCGCCGGGATCGTCGGCACCCGGATGACCTACGCGACGCACCCCTTCGACGTCGTCGGCTGGGACGGCTGCCTCTATCCCTACACGTTCAACATCGACGACTTCATGCCCATCACCGGCAAGGTCCACCAGCCGCCGCCGGTGCATCAGGTCTTCGAGGGCCACAACTTCGTGATCTGCAACTTCCTGCCCCGCAAGGTCGACTACCACGAGCTCGCGGTGCCGGTGCCCTACTACCACTCCAACGTCGACAGCGACGAGGTCATGTTCTACGTCGGCGGCGACTACGAGGCGCGCAAGGGCTCGGGCATCAACCTGGGGTCGATCTCGCTGCACCCGGGCGGCTACGCCCACGGTCCGCAGCCCTCGGCGATCGAGGCGTCGTTGGGGGCCGACTACTTCGAGGAGTCGGCCGTCATGGTCGACACCTTCGCGCCKCTCGACCTCGGCGAGGGTGGCCGTGCCGTCGAGGACCCCGCCTACGCCTGGACGTGGGCGGGACGGGGCCCCGACGCCGACGGCACCGACGGCGGGCCGGCAGTGTTCAGCAACAGCTGATCAGGCGTACGCCGGGTAGTCCACGTAGCCGGCCGCGCCGCCGCCGTAGAAGGTCGAGCGGTCCTGCTCGTTGAGCGGCAGCGACTCCGCCAGCCGGCGCGGCAGGTCGGGGTTGGCGATGAACGTGCGGCCGAACGCCGCGGCGTCGATCCACCCACGGCGCAGCATCTCCTCCGCCTTGTCCCTGTCGTAGGCGCCGGCGCCGACGATCGTCCCGGCGTACGACGTCCGCAGCTCGTCGCGGAACGCGTCGGTGAGCGGCTCGCCCCCGGCCCAGTCGGGCTCGGAGAGGTGCAGGAAGGCGAGCCCCCGGGAGGAGAGCTCGCGGGCCAGGGCCAGCCCCGTCACGTCACCGTCCGGGTCCTCGAGGCCGTTGAAGGCGCCGATCGGGGAGATGCGGATGCCGACCCGGTCGGGGGACCAGGCCTCGGCGGCGGCGTCGACGACGGCGAGCGGCAGCCGGAGCCGGCCGGCGAGGTCGCCGCCCCAGCCGTCGGTGCGGGTGTTGACCGTCGAGCCGAGGAACTGGTGGAGCAGGTAGCCGTGGGCGCCGTGGATCTCGACGAGGTCGAAGCCGGCGTCGCGGGCGTTGCGGGTGGCGGCGGCGTAGTCCTCCACGAGCCGGGGCAGCTCGTCGGTCCGGAGCGCGCGCGGCGTCGGGCAGTCGGCACGGAAGACCGCACCGTCGGCGTCGACCAGGCTGGTCCGCGACCGGAACGGCCGGTCGGTCGCGGAGACGGGCAGGGCGCCGTCGTGCAGCGACTCGTGGTCGACCCGGCCGGTGTGCCAGAGCTGGGCGGCGATGAGGCCGCCCTCGGCGTGGACGGCATCGGTGACCGCGCGCCAGCCCTCGACCTGGGCGGGGCTGTGGATCCCGGGGGTGTCGGCGTACCCCTTGCCCTCCGGCGAGATCTGGGTGCCCTCGCTGATCACCAGTCCGGCGCTGGCGCGCTGGCGGTAGTAGTCGACCGCGTGCCGCGACGGCAGGTCGCCGGGCTGCTCGGCCCGCTGCCGCGTGAGCGGGGCCATGAAGATGCGGTTGCGGGCCGTGACGGCGCCGAGGTCCAGGGAGGAGAAGAGATCAGTCACGCCCGCCCCAACAGGTGGGTCCGGGGTCGCATTCCCCGGTGCGACCCCTGCGGGCGGTGTGCCGCGCACGGCGGCGAGGCAGGATGGGCCCGTGAGCCTTCTCTCCCAGCTTCGAGACGTGCCGGCCCGACTCCGCAACGAGTCACGCCAGGTCCCCACCCGCGACATCGACGAGTCGGAGGTCGAGGTCGAGTCGAGCGCCCACGCCGCCGCCGGTGCCACCGCCGTCGCCGTGGCCATGCGCCGGGCCATCGGCCAGATGGGCGTCCGTCGCACGGCCTCGACGCTGACCCGGTTGAACCAGGTCGACGGCTTCGACTGCCAGGGCTGTGCGTGGCCGGACCCTGCTCCCGGGCACCGGCACCCGGCCGAGTTCTGCGAGAACGGCGCCAAGGCGGTGGCCGAGGAGTCGACCAAGCAGCACCTCGACCGCGAGTTCTTCGAGACCCACTCGGTGGCGGACCTCGGCGAGCGCAGCGAGTACTGGCTCGGCAAGCAGGGACGCATCACCGAGCCGATGGTGCTGCGCCCGGGCGCCACGCACTACACGCCGATCTCGTGGGACGACGCGTTCGCGACCGTGGCCGGGCACCTGCGCCGTCTGGACCACCCCGACCAGGCGACGTTCTACACCTCCGGCAAGACCTCCAACGAGGCGGCGTTCGTCTACCAGCTCTTCGTGCGGGCCTTCGGCACCAACAACCTGCCCGACTGCTCCAACATGTGCCACGAGTCCTCGGGCTCCGCGCTCGTCGACACCATCGGGATCGGCAAGGGCTCGGTGAGCCTCGAGGACATCCACCAGGCCAAGCTGATCGTGGTCGTCGGCCAGAACCCGGGCACCAACCACCCGCGGATGCTGTCCGCGCTGGAGGAGGCCAAGTCCCGCGGTGCCCGCATCATCGCGATCAACCCGCTGAAGGAGGCGGGCCTGGTCCGCTTCAAGAACCCGCAACGTCCCAAGGGCCTCACCGTCGGGACCGCCCTGGCCGACCTGCACCTGCCGGTCCGCCTCAACGGGGACCTCGCGCTCTTCCAGGCGATCGGCTCGCTGCTGATCGAGTGGGACGCCGTGGACCGCGACTTCCTCGCCGAGTACACGACCGGCTACACCGAGTACGTCGCCCACGTCGCCGACCTCGACTGGGCCAAGGTGGAGGCCTCGACCGGGCTGACGCGGGAGCAGATCACCGAGGCCGCACGCATGTTCGCCGACTCCCCGGCCACGATCACCTGCTGGGCGATGGGCATCACACAGCACCACAACGCGGTGGGCACCATCAAGGAGATCGTCAACGTGGCGCTGCTGCGCGGCGACATCGGCAAGCCCGGCGCCGGGGTGTGCCCGGTGCGCGGCCACTCCAACGTGCAGGGCGACCGGACGATGGGCATCTGGGAGCGGGTGCCCGACCACTTCCTCGACTCCCTGCGCGACGAGTTCGGCTTCGAGCCGCCGCGCGAGCACGGCCTCGACACCGTCGGCTCCATCCAGGCGCTGCGCGACGGCAAGATCCGGGTGTTCATGGGCATGGGTGGCAACTTCGTCGGCGCCGCCCCCGACACCGAGGCGACCGAGGCCGCCATGCGCAACGCGGCCCTCACGGTGCACGTCTCCACCAAGCTCAACCGCTCGCACGTCGTGCACGGCGGGGAGGCGCTGATCCTGCCCGTCCTGGGACGCAGCGAGAAGGACCTCACCGGCGGCCGCGTCCAGCGCGTCACCGTCGAGGACTCCATGTCGGCCGTGCACGCCTCGCACGGTCCGCTCGAGCCGGCGTCGGAGCACCTGCGCTCCGAGGTCGACATCGTCTGCTCGCTCGCGCTGGCCACCCTGGGCGCGGACTCGCCGATCCCGTGGGCCGCCTTCCGCGACGACTACACCGAGATCCGCCGCCGGATCGCGCGCGTGGTGCCCGGCTGCGCGTCGTACGACGAGAAGGTCCACCAGCCCGGCGGCTTCGTGCTGCCGCACCCGCCGCGCGACAACCGGATCTTCGAGACCGAGGCCGGCAAGGCGGTCATCACCTCGACCCCGCTCGAGGTGCTCGAGGTGCCGCGCGGTCGGTTCCTGCTGCAGACGATGCGTTCCCACGACCAGTTCAACACCACGATCTACGGCCTCGACGACCGCTACCGCGGCGTGAAGGGCGGGCGTCGGGTCGTGTTCGTCCACCCCGAGGACATCCGCGATCTCGGCTACGCCGAGGGCGACGTCATCGACATCGTCAGCGAGTGGCGCGACGGTGTCGAGCGGATGGCGCAGTCCTTCCGCATCGTGTCCTACGACCAGCCGCGCGGCTGCGTGGCCGCCTACTACCCGGAGGCCAACGCGCTGGTGCCGCTCGAGTCGACCGCCGAGAAGAGCAACCAGCCGGTCTACAAGTCCGTGGTGGTCCGGCTCGACCGGCCGGGAGAGGCGGGCCAGGGCGAGGGCCCCTCGCACGGCTCCGCAGCCCAGAGCAGCGGCTCGCTCCGTGACGACGAGCCCCACCACCTCTCCTGAGCACGCGATGACCAACCCCGAGCGTGACCCCCACGAGCTGGCCCTCGTCGCCGGTGACACCTCCTGCGGCGTCGAGGTGCTGGCCCCGCGGGAGGTCCCGCTCGGCGGGCCACGGGCGATGACCGTGCGCCGTACCCTCCCGCAGCGCGGTCGCTCGCTGATCGGTGCGTGGTGCTTCGTGGACCACTACGGCCCCGACCTGGTGTCCGACACCGGGGGCATGAAGGTCGCCCCGCACCCGCACACCGGTCTGCAGACCGTGAGCTGGCTCTTCACCGGGGAGATCGAGCACCGCGACTCCGCCGGCCACCACGCGATGGTCCGTCCGGGCGAGGTCAACCTGATGACGGCCGGACGCGGCATCAGCCACTCGGAGGTCTCCACCCCGGGCACCTCCGAGCTGCACGGCGCCCAGCTCTGGGTGGCGCTGCCGGGGGACTCCCGTGACGTGGCGCCGGCCTTCGAGCACCACGCCCCCGACCCGGTCGCGGGGGACGGGTGGGAGGCCCGGGTCTTCCTCGGCTCCCTGCTCGGCACCACCTCCCCCGTCTCGACGTACACCCCGCTCCTCGGCGCCGAGCTCCTGCTCACCGCGGGGACCACGCTGGTCCTCGACGTCGACCCCGACTTCGAGCACGGGCTGCTGCTGGACCGCGGCGTCGCCACGATCGACGGGCAGGAGGGCAAGCCCTCGGAGCTCGTCTATGCGGCGCCCGGTCGTGACACGCTCGCCGTGGAGGCCCACGAGGACGTGCGGGCGCTGCTGCTGGGCGGACCACCGTTCGGCGAGTCCATCGTGATGTGGTGGAACTTCGTGGCCCGCACCCACGACGAGGTCGTCGGCCTCCGCGAGGAGTGGCAGGCGCAGGTCGACGACGTCACCGACAGCCAGGACGTGCGGCCGGGCCGGTACGGCGTCGTGGTCGGCGACCACCTGGCCCCGATCCCGGCCCCGGCGCTGCCCAACGCACGGCTGCGCGAGCGTAGCTAGGCGRCGCCTGCGCGAGCGCCGCTAGGCGTAGGGGAGCAGGGCCGCGATGTCGTCCGTGGGCGTCTTGAGCGGGACGCCGGCACCGATCGCCTGCAGGTTCCAACCCCCGTCGCTGCGGACCAGCCGGGCCATCACCAGGCCGGTCTCGCGCACGCCGAGGGTGAGGGTGAAGCGGGCCAGCTCGGTGCCCGCGTCGTCGACGAGCCGGCAGTAGGCGTTGCGGATGAACTCCAGGGTGTGGCCCTGGTAGCTGCTGACCAGGAAGACGATCGAGTCGACCTTGTCGTAGACCTTGGTGAGGTCGACGGTGATCACCTCGTCGTCACCCTCACCCCGCCCGGTCGTGTTGTCCCCGAGGTGCACCACCGAGCCGTCGCGGGTGGCGAGGTGGTTGAAGAAGGCCAGGTCGAACAGCGCACCTCCCGCGAACTGGACCGCCGACGCGTCCAGGTCGACCGGGGCCGCCCCGGAGCCCGCGAAGCCGCCGGTGTGCACGTGCTCCCAGCCGACGCCCATCCGCAACCGGACCAGGGGGTTCTCCCCGGCGGTGGCCAGCGCCAGCTCCTGCCCCTCGGTCAGCTCGATCACGTCGCGTCCTCCCGGCCTGCGGTGCTGGTCACCGCGATGCGCACGAAACTACTCTCCACTCATGACCGATGAGCAGAACGACCAGGACTTCCAGGACTTCAGCGGCCTGCGGGCGGTCTACCTCAACGGCACCCTCAAGCCGAGCCCGTCCCCGAGCCACACCGACGGCCTCATCGAGGTGAGCGCCGCGATCATGCGCAAGCACGGGGTGCACGTCGACGTCGTCCGCGCCGTCGACCACGACATCGCCCCGGGCGTCTACCCCGACATGACGCAGCACGGCGCCGCGAAGGACGACTGGCCGCAGCTGTGGGAGATCGTGAGGGCGGCCGACATCATCGTGCTGGCCGGGCCCATCTGGCTCGGCGACAACTCCAGCGTGACCAAGCGCGTGGTGGAGCGGCTCTACGCGATGTCCGGGGAGCTCAACGACCGGGGCCAGTACGGCTACTACGGCACGGTGGGCGGCTGCCTCATCACCGGCAACGAGGACGGCATCAAGCACTGCGCGAGCAACCTGCTCTACAGCCTCCAGCACCTGGGCTGCACGATCCCGCCCAACGCGGACGCGGGCTGGATCGGCGAGGCCGGACCGGGCCCGTCGTACCTCGACGAGGGCAGCGGGGGCCCCGAGAACGACTTCACCAACCGCAACACGACGTTCATGACGTGGAACCTCATGCACGCCGCGCGGCTCCTCGGCGGCGGGTTCCCCTCGGGCGGCAACAGCCGCAAGGCGTGGGACGCGGGGGCGCGCTTCGACTTCGAGAACCCTGAGTACCGGGCCTGAGGTCCGCTACGACCTGAGTCACCCGCTGACTCAGGTCCCACCGCGCGGTGCGACCTGAGTCAGCCGATGACTCAGGTCGCACCGTGCGCGTATCGGTGCCGTGCGCGAGGATGACGCCATGGCCGCACCCGTGATCGGAGACGACGGACTCGCGCGCTGCCCCTGGGCGGCGGGCGACCCCGTCAACCGGACCTACCACGACACCGAGTGGGGGCTGCGGGTCGTCGGCGAGGCGGCGCACCTCGAGCGACTCACCCTCGAGGCGTTCCAGTCGGGGCTCTCGTGGCTGACCATCCTCAACAAGCGCGAGGCCTTCCGCGAGGTCTTCGCCGGCTTCGACGCCGACGTCGTCGCGGCGTACGACGAGTCCGACGTGGAGCGCCTGATGGCCGAGCCCCGGATCGTGCGCAACCGTCGCAAGGTCGAGGCGGCGATCACCAACGCGCGGGCGACGGTGGCCCTGCGGGAGCAGGGCGGGCTGGAGGCCTTCATCGCCTCGTTCCGTCCCGCCGCGACCCCGGCGCCAGACGACACCGCCGAGATGGCGACCACGTCGCCCGAGTCCCTCGCCCTCAGCAAGGCGCTCAAGAAGGCGGGCTTCGCCCACGTCGGGCCGACCACCATGTATGCCCTGATGGAGGCCATCGGCCTGGTCGACGACCACCTCGTCGGCTGCCACCGGCGAGGCGCCAGCGGCGTCTGGTCCTGAGCCGGCTCAGCCCAGGCTGGCGGCCTGCGCGGCGAGCGCGCAGACCCGGTCCCAGTCACCGGCCGCCAGCGCGTCGGCCGGGGTGAGCCACGAGCCGCCGACGCAACCGACGTTGGGGAGCGCGAGGTACGACGCCGCGGTGGCCGCCGTGATGCCGCCGGTGGGGCAGAAGCGCGCGGCCGGCAGCGGGGCGGCGATGGACCTCAGGTAGGCCGCACCCCCCGAGGCCTCGGCGGGGAAGAACTTCATCTCGGTGAAGCCCGCCTCGAGGACGGCGAGGGCCTCCGAGACCGTCGCCGTGCCTGGCAGGAAGGGGAGCCCGGAGTCGGCCATCGCCGCGAGCAGCGTCGGGGTCGAGCCGGGGGAGACGAGGAACTGCGCGCCCGCGTCCCGCGCCTGCTTCACCTGGCCGGGCGTCACCACGGTGCCGGCGCCGACGAGGATCTCCGGCACCTCGGCCGCGATCGCCGCGACGGCGTCGAGCGCGACCGGCGTGCGCAGGGTCAGCTCGATGACCGGCAGCCCGCCCCTGGCCAGGGCCCGCGCGACCGGGACCGCGTGGTCCAGGTCCTCGATGACGACGACCGGGACGACCGGGACCAGGGACAGCAGGGACTCAGACGTGCTGGACAACGGGGGCCTCCTCGGTGGGGGCGGGCAGGGGACGGATGACGCTGGCACCGGTCTCGGCGGTGCCGACGATGGCCCGGAAGCCGGAGAACAGCTCGCGGCCGGTGCCGGCCCACTCCACGTCGTGCGGCGCACGACCGGTGGCCTCGCGTCGGTCGAGGTCGGCGTCGGTGAGGTCCACCTCGAGCAGCCCGGTCTCCGCGTCGACGGTGACCAGGTCGCCGTCGCGCACCCGGGCGAGCGGCCCGCCGAGGGCGGCCTCCGGGGTCACGTGGATCGCGGCCGGCACCTTGCCGGACGCACCCGACATCCGGCCGTCGGTGACGATGGCGACGCGCCGGCCCCGGTCCTGCAGGACGCCGAGGGCGGGCATCAGCTTGTGCAGCTCGGGCATGCCGTTGGCCGCCGGGCCCTGGTAGCGCACCACGGCGACGAGGTCGCGATCGTCGAGGTGTCCCTCGGCGAAGGCCGCGAGGAAGTCCGCCTGGTCGTCGAAGACCATCGCGGGCGCGRTGACGACCCGGTGCTCGGGCTTGACCGCGGAGGTCTTGATGACCGCGCGGCCCAGCCGACCCGAGAGCATCCGCAGGCCGCCGTCGGGGGCGAAGGGGTCGTCGGCCGGGCGCAGCACCGAGGTGTCCAGCGAGGTCTTCGGGCCCTCCTCCCACACGACCCGCGCCGTGTCACCCGTGCCGTCGAGCCGGGCCTCACGGGTGTGCCGCCACAGGCCGCGGCCCGAGACGGTGAGCACGTCGTCGTGGAGGTAGCCGTGCTTGAGCAGGGTGTGGATCAGGAACGGCGTCCCGCCCGCGGCCACGAAGTGGTTGATGTCCGCGGTGCCGTTCGGGTAGATCCGGGTCAGCAGCGGCACGGCTGCCGACAGGTCCGACAGGTCGTCCCAGGTGAGGGTGATGCCGGCGGCGGCCGCCATCGCCACCAGGTGCATCGTGTGGTTCGTCGAGCCACCCGTGGCGAGCAGCGCCACGCAGGCGTTCACGATCGCCTTCTCGTCGACCAGGTGCCCGACGGGGGTGGGCTCGCCGCCGGCGGCCGTGATCGCCACGGCCCGCTCGCCGGCCGCGCGGTCCAGCGCGGCGCGCAGCGGGGTGCCCGGGTTGACGAAGGTCGCGTCGGGCAGGTGCAGGCCCATCACCTCCATCAGCATCTGGTTGCTGTTGGCGGTGCCGTAGAACGTGCACGTGCCCTGCGAGTGGTACGACTGCGACTCGGCCTCGAGCAGCTCCTCGCGCCCGACCTTGCCCTCGGCGTACAGCTGGCGCACGCGCGCCTTCTCGCCGTTGGGCAGCCCGGACGTCATCGGCCCGGCCGGCACGAAGACGGTGGGCAGGTGGCCGAAGGACAGCGCCCCGATGAGCAGGCCGGGCACGATCTTGTCGCAGACGCCGAGCAGCATCGTCGCGTCGAACATGTCGTGCGAGAGGGCGACCGCGGTCGACATCGCGATGAGGTCGCGGCTGAAGAGCGAGAGCTCCATGCCGGCGCGGCCCTGGGTGATGCCGTCGCACATGGCGGGGACGCCGCCGGCGAACTGTGCCAGGCCCCCGGCGCGGACGATGGACCTCTTGAGCACCTCCGGGACGTCGCGGAAGGGCTGGTGGGCCGAGAGCATGTCGTTGTACGACGACACGATGGCCACGTTGGGCTTGCGGCCCGAGCGGAGACCGGACTTCACCGGCTCGTCGGAGGCGGCGAAGCCGTGCGCGAGGTTGGCACAGGCCAGCCTGCCCCGGGCCGGGCCGCTGGCGGCGGCGGCGTCGATGCGGGCCAGGTAGGCGGTGCGGGTCACGGCGCTGCGCTGCGCGATGCGCGCGGTCACCGCCGCGACGACGGGCTGGATGCTCTGGGTGGTCATTCGGTCTCCTGCCAGGATCGGCCGTCACGCGTCAGGAGCGTGTCGGCGGCAACGGGTCCGTGCGTGCCGGCGGGGTAGCGCCGCGGGCGGTGGGTGGGCTGCGACCAGCGGTCGAGGATCGGGGCCACCCAGGCCCAGGCCGCCTCGACCTCGTCGCGGCGCATGAACAGCGTGGTGTTGCCCCGGACGACGTCCATGAGGAGCCGCTCGTAGGCGTCGGGCGAGCGACCGCCGAAGGCGGTGGCGTAGCTCAGGTCGAGCGAGACCGGGCGCAGCCGGATGCCGCCGGGGCCGGGCTCCTTGGCCGTCATGTGCAGGCGCATGCCCTCGTCGGGCTGGACCCGGATGTGCAGCCGGTTGGGCTCGGTGGGCCCTTCGCTGTGGGGGAACATCGGGTGCGGCGGCTCCTTGAAGACCACCACGATCTCCGAGACCCGCTCCGCCATCCGCTTGCCGGTGCGCAGGTAGAACGGCACGCCCGCCCACCGCCAGTTCTGCACCTCGGTGCGCAGCGCCACGAAGGTCTCGGTGCGGCTGTCCTGGCCGACCTCGTCGGCGTACGACGGGGCCAGGACCCCACCGCTGAGCCCGGCGGCGTACTGGCCGGCGACGACGTCGTGGTCGACCAGCTCGGGGGTCAGCGGGCGCAGGGCCTGGAGGACCTTGAGCTTCTCGTCACGGACCGTCTCGCGGTCGACGTACGTCGGGGGCTCCATCGCCACGAGGCACACCAGCTGGAGCAGGTGGTTCTGCACCATGTCGCGCAGCGCGCCGGAGCGGTCGTAGTACGAGCCGCGCTCGCCGACCCCCAGCGACTCCGAGACGGTGATCTGGACGTGGTCGACCCAGTGGCTGTTCCACAGCGGCTCGAGGAACGTGTTGGCGAAGCGGGTGACGAGGAGGTTCTGGACGCTCTCCTTGCCGAGGTAGTGGTCGATGCGGAAGATGTGCGACTCGTCGAAGACCCGGCCCACGGCCTCGTTGATCGTCCGGGCC